>JBMYYT010000005.1:0-26478 GCA_049609665.1 Flavobacteriales bacterium
TTGACACTATTCCAAATTCAATGAGTTGTGACAGTTTGATGACTTTTAATTTGACTATCAGTACCGAGACTATAATCAATAATCCAATCCAAGTGGGTTGTGACAGTATTTTGTTCAGAGGAATATGGTACATGAGTTCACAGATGATAAACGATACAATATCAACAGGAGTTTGCGATACGATTTACCGCGATTCATTGACAATAAATCAGAGTTCAACCTCCACACAAACGTTAACGGTTTGCGACAGTTTAATCTCACCAAGAGGAAAGATATGGAAAACAACAGGAACATATTTTGACACTATTCCAAATTCAATGAGTTGTGACAGTTTGATGACTTTTAATTTGACCGTTGGTGTAGATACCACAATTTTTTTGTTTGTGAATAGTTGTGATAGTTTCATGTTATCATCCGGAGTAATTGCATATGTCTCTGGCGTATATAGAGATACAGTTAGTTCCAGTTTGGGATGTGATAGCATAATCGTTACTAATTTGGTTGTTGGGCAATCCTCAAGCTTTACACAAAATATAAGTATTTGCTCAGGAGAAACTTTTTTATTTGGTTCAAATAGTTATGTCTCTTCTGGAATATATAGAGATACATTCCCAAATGTTTTAGGGTGCGACTCTATAATTATCACTAATTTGACAGTTAATCCTTTGACAGCTGGAAGTATAACGTTTACTTCAGATTTGTGTGTCAATGAAAACCCTGTTATTTTCTCTTCTTCACCAATAGGTGGCCTATGGAGTGGACCTGGTATAAATTCAACAACAGGGTTGTTTGATCCATTGTTAGCCGGAATTGGTATCCATAGAATTTACTATCAAGGACCAGGGATTTGTGGGATAACGGATTCAGCAGATGTTACTGTTTTTTCAGCACCATCAATTTCAGCAATAGTTTCCGATGATGAATGTTATGCAGGCATAGGAGTTATAGATATTACTTTGAGTGGAGGCACAGGACCAATGACTTTCGGTTGGAGCAATGGAAACACCACAGAGGACTTAATAGGGATAGAAGAAGGAACTTACTCTTTATCAGTTGTTGATGCAAATGGTTGCTCAGATAGATCGGAATTCATTGTTGTTAACTTTGAATCAGATACATGTGAATATCATATTTATTTGCCCAATATATTTTCACCCGATGGAAACGGACAGAATGATGTTTTTAGGATAGAAGGAGATGGGGTTGAGAAAGTTGAATTTAAAATATTCAATAGATGGGGGAATCTTATTTTTGAATCCACAGATCAATCGATTGGCTGGGATGGAACCTATCAAGGAAAACCAATTAATCAGGGTGTATTCGTTTATATGATTTCGGGGAGTTTTGTAAATGGTGAAGAATTTCAACAAAAGGGAACAGTAACCTTAGTAAGGAGATGATTTCAAATTCATTTAAGAGGAATTAACCCCTATTATTATAAATTTTAAACCAAACAAAATGGAATTAAGGATAGTCTTTTTAATAACTCTAATGTTTTGCATATTGAATAATTGTGATTCAATAAAACACGATAATTCGAAAGAAAAGTTTGAGAAAGTTCATAATTACCCTTATGAGATTGTTTCAATCGATTCATTCGATGTTGACCAAACTATAGCAAGAATTTTTATTGTTAGTGATACTACAATTAAGAGTAATATTTGTGCAATTATTCAAGAAATTAGTGATAATTATGAGGTAAACTCATATACTGATTTATCATTTTACACTAAAAAAGAATATGCTAAATATATAGATGAGGTATACAATGGTATATATAACGATAGCATTGCTAAGCTCTTTGCTATAATATTAAATGAATATTATTGGGGAGAATTTAATTTTAAAAGTAAAATTTTTACTTTTTTTCCTCGGAACAAGAAAAGGAAAGAGGAAAAATACTTAAAGTGCATTGGGCAGATCCCTGAGCAGGTTATGCAGAGTAACTAAAAATAGGCTGCTATGGATTTACAAATCCAACATATCGAAAGTTAGTTTTTATATTTTTCTTATATTTATTAAACCTTAAAACCATTTATAATGAAAAAGTTAATCTTACCAATAGCAGTAATAGCATTAGTTTCTTTCTCTACTTCTTGTAAAAAAGAATACACTTGCGAGTGTGACGGAACAGCAGCAGGAAGAGGAATAGAAACCTACACCATTGATGCAAAGGACGAAGCTGAAGCTAAAGGAATTTGCGAAGGCTATGCTGATAATACAGGAGGACAAGTTACCTGTAAGCTCAAATAATCATAATTTATAGATATGAAAAATCCCGATAGTCTTAGATTGACCATCGGGATTTTTTTATATTCATATTTATCAGTTAATCAAGATTTACTCTGCAAAACCAGATGTTTTTCCCTTTTTTATCAGCCCCAAAATACACTTGTTGAGTATCGGAGATATTGAGCATAGGAAATTTGTTGTCAATAAAATAAGTATTTCTCTTACCGTCTTTTCCTAAGACTAAAGCCTCCCCAATTTTTTTTCCTTTTGTATCAATTTTAGAAATTACAGGGGCACCACTTACAACGCCTTTAGAATCATCAATTTCAAAAGCTATCCAGAATAAGCCATTAGCGTTTTCAGTCATTATATGTTCAATGCCTACTTTACTTTTTGATTTTATAGCTTTGTTTCTCATGTAGTTTGCTGCAAGTTTCCCTTTCTTATCAAACTCTAAAGCCGTATAATCTCCAGGAACACCATCTTTGTTGTAGTATTGTGTGTAAAGAACAATGTTTCCCGTATTTATCTTTGAAAACTGAAAAACAAGTTTTTGTTTACCCGTATACTTTGTAGCCTTTTTATTGTTAGCGGGTATTTTTTTGAGTCCTTCAATATCTTCAATTTTAGTTTCTGTCAAATATTCAATTTTTCCTGCATTAACTTTCATCACTTGAATTGATTTTTTCTTAGCAGATTGAACTGCATACTGGTGGTATTTGTTTTTTCCTAAAGCAGCAGCTCCATAAAAATAGACTTCTTTAGTTCCATCTTCTTTTGCAAACCAATTCATTCCTTCAATTGCCCAACCCGGAGATGGAGAGGTGAAAGATTCACGCGAGGTTACTTTTAAATCTTTATCAAATTCAACATAAGTAAAGTTGCCTTTGTTTTTATCTTTTGGAGCTGAACTTCCTTTCCATTCAGTGGGAGCGAAAACTAATGTACCTCCAATTATTCCATTTGCTTCAGGGTTGTTTGGGTCAGATTCAAGAAAAGCTTGAGCAAAAGCAACCTCCTGCCCATATTTAAATGGAACTTTTGTTTCTGCAACTTTATTTAAGTCCTTGTCAAATTTCAGTAATCTAATATCCGTAAGTCTATTACCAGCCTTTTTACTCAAGCCGCCAGGAGCAGCTCCAGCAACTATGTAAATGTCTCCTGTCATTTCATCTTCCAAATATTTAAAAGCATAATATTTCAAACCATCTTCAGTTCTTGGTTTTACTTTCCCAAGTACCTCGACTGTTTTATAATATCCCAACAGAAACCAATCGTATTTATAGGTGATTCTTTTCTTTTTGAGTTTTAAAGCTACCGCTGGATTGGAATTTACTGTAATTCCTTCTACCGTGTATAGTTCACCATTAAATTTGAACCATTTAAATTTAAATTTCATTTTTTCAAAAAGAACTTCTTCGTCTTTTTTGTCTTTAAAATTAAAATCTTTGTCAAATGTATAGGTTTGAACTTTTGCTTTTTTCTTGGTTGCTTTAGTAATGTAATAGAGTTCGTAATCTCCATTTTCTTTTTGTTCTACATGTGCAAGCTTCCCTCTTCTTGCCTTGCCGCTTAGTTTATAGGTGCTCTCTTTGTCAATACTTTGAGCGTTGATTAAGGAAGGTGCGAATGCTAACATTAACACTATTGCGATTGAAATAAATCTTTTCATGGTTTTAATTTTTTAAATTTCTTGTACAAATGTAAAGGCAGAAATTATTTCCTGAAATACGTAAATAGTCGTATTTTTTGAATAATGATGAAAAAGACTTTATGGTAAAAGATGCTTCGTGAAATTAACTGAAACTAAAACCCGAAAAATGAGAATTAAATTAAGAGAATTATTCTAAATAGGGGCGAACCTGTTTAAAATAGAGTTGTCTGTTTTCTCCCTCTATTTTAAATTCAATATCTAAAGTATAAGAGGTAGTTGCTTTATGGTATTTTTCCCAAAGTCTGTTTATTGATCTTTCCAACTTAGGCAGCGTAGAGTGTAATGTTGAAATTTCATTATTATTGAGGATAGGTCTTCCATCATTTAAATTTGAAACAGAGCGATAATCGATACTTAAATTCCTTTTTTCCGAATTCAAATTATATGGATTAAATGAAGAGAGATTGTACACATAAAATTCATCACATATTTCTCCATGTTTTGGCTCAACAACAGAGTTTTCTCCCTTCTGAACATTTACTGTAATTCCTTTGTATTTTCGATATAAATTTTTTGAGATTAATACTCCATTGGCTAATTCATCTGGGAAAGAACGATGAATCAAAATGGCCATCGATACTGACCTTTGATTGATATTAAAAATATCTCTCTCCCAAAACGCACGCTCGTTCCATACACTTGCCCAAACTGTTTTTATAGCTTTTTCGATAGTTTTAATAGAGTCTCCAATAACCGCAGATTTAGAATCGTACAATCCAGCACCATTGAAACCTTCTATATCTTCCGAATTGGTAGAGGACCGAAATCGAAATTTTCTATATTCATTTTGACTCTCTAATATTTTTTGTAATCCAACTATTAAGTTAGGGTTTACTTCGTGACTTTTAATTAATTTTTGGATGCTTTTAAGTTGGTGGTTAATCAATGAAACGGAATCCTTTGATATTTTCATTAATTTCAGAATCTCTTTTTTAATACCATTTTTACTGATGTGTTCTTCATAATAAAAAAAAGGAATTGCATAACAATGTTCAGGGGTTCTATAGGTCCTATAAGATTTTTCTAACATTTTTAGATAAAACAAATTCTGAGCCTTGCTTCCTATAGCCTTCGCTTGATTATAATTTTCTTTACTGTTGTTATTTAAATTAACAATCCCTCTTTTAGAACTGTTCTTTTTTAAATAGATTGTCTTGTTTTTTTTGCTTCTAATTTTACTGTTTGTTTTTTTAATCAAGTAGTTATCTTTCCTAACAGTAAATTTTACTTTCTTCCCTATCAGGTTATTTAAATTTGATTTTTGCCATGCTTTTTTATCCGCATATAAAGGAATATTTCTGTTTTTAGCAAGAATTACTAAGTGGCTCAAAGGAGTTAAAAGTTCAGTAATTATTACACCTTTTACTTTAGGGAGAAAATCAGGAATTGCATTTATGAGAATGATTTCATTTTCATTTGGTTCAAGTTTATCCCCGTTTTTAAGATCATATTTCTTTAATATTCCTATTGTTTCTCCTTTTTCTATCGATTGTTCTTGTAGGTTTTGAAAAATATAATCTGCTTTTACACATGGAATATTACTTAATTCTTTTTTATCCAAATGCATTAGTCTTTGTGTGTTCAGATAGAATTTTAAGTCTTTTCCAAAGAATACATTTTTTCTAATCGCCAAAAACAACTCTTCAATAAATTTGGGTTGCATAAGGTCAGATGCAGCTAATTCCAATGCCCAAACGTCAGAATTACTTACATGAATTATATTCCCTAACAAGAATTTTCTATAAGGTTTATTGTTGTATGATTCTTGATTAAAAGTTTGAAGCCCTTTGCGGTAGCCGAGAATCTTGGTGCAAAACTCATTGTGAAAAGTATATTTATTTGAATTCAAAAAATAAATATTTCTGTTCTTTACATCATAAACTACTTTTAGGGATTCAGTATTAGAAAATTTAGTGTTAAGTGATTTTCCTTTTAATTGATTAAATGCCTTTATGTTTGGTATTTCATAAGAAAAAGACTCTTGCGAACAGCCCGAGAAAGCAAAGAAGAAAACAAATAAGGCTAAATAATTTCGCATGAAAACAATGTTAATTGAATGAAAATAACGAAATAATAATGTAATGAGTATATACTTGTTGAAAAATCCAACTCTTAGTTACTTCATGGCACATATATAGTTGTATCTTTGAAAATAAAATCATAAAGTAGTATGGCGTCACAAGTAGGAATAATAATGGGAAGTAAATCTGATTTGCCTGTAATGAAAGCAGCGGCAAATGTGTTAGATGAATTAGGAGTTTCCTATGAACTTACCATTGTATCTGCCCATCGAACTCCTGAAAGAATGATGGAGTATGCCAAATCTGCCAAAGACAAAGGACTAAGTGTGATCATTGCTGGGGCAGGAGGAGCAGCACATTTGCCAGGAATGGTAGCTAGTATTACAACATTGCCAGTCATTGGAGTGCCGGTTAAGTCAAGTAATTCAATCGATGGTTGGGATTCTATTTTGTCTATATTGCAAATGCCTGGAGGAGTTCCTGTAGCTACTGTAGCTTTGGATGGAGCAAAAAACGCAGGAATACTTGCGGCTCAAATAATTGGAACATCAAATGAAATCATTAGTAACAACATTGCTAATTACAAACAAGAAATGAAGTCCAAAGTAATGGATTCTATTAAAGAATTATAATGAAGTTAGTTTCTAAAATAAAAAAAGTAGTCCCTGATTTTATGCAGAATAAATGGATGATTTCATTTTTAGTTCTGTTTATATGGGTGTTGTTTTTTGAGAATATTAACTTGTTTTCTCTTTACAGAACCAAGTCAAAGATAGAGAACTTGGAAAAGGATTGGATTTTTAAGGAAAATCGGATAAAACAATCAAAAGAGAAAAAAGCACTTATATTAAGTGATCCAGAAAAATATGCTCGAGAAACATTCTGGATGAAGAAATCTGACGAAGAATTATTTATTATCCCATTCGATAAAAAATAATTTAAACCTTTTTATGTAATGTTTATAGGTAATACAAGTGCTATAAGAGATTGCAAATTTACTTTTTTTACTTTTTTCAGAAAACAAACTGAAAAACAGTTGGTATAATAAAAAAAAACTGTAAATTTGCACCCCAATATATGGTAAAATAGTATTTAATAAACAGTAAAATGCCTACAATACAACAGTTAATAAGAAAAGGAAGGACTTCTAAAACGAAAGTGAGTAAGTCTATCGCATTGAATTCATCTCCACAAAAAAGAGGAGTTTGTGTAAGAGTTTATACAGCAACTCCAAAAAAGCCAAATTCAGCTATGAGAAAAGTAGCAAGGGTTAGGTTAACTAATGGAAAAGAAGTGAATGCATACATCGGAGGAGAAGGGCACAATCTTCAAGAACACAGTATTGTATTGGTAAGAGGAGGAAGAGTAAAAGATTTACCTGGTGTACGTTACCATATCGTAAGGGGTTCATTGGATACTGCAGGAGTAGACGGAAGAACACAAAGAAGATCTAAATACGGTACTAAGAGACCGAAAAAATAAATCACACTAATACATAAGGAGTATTATAACAAAAAGTTATGAGAAGAAGGACCGCAAAAAAACACAGAATTTTACCTGACCCACGTTTCAACGATATTCAGGTAACAAAATTTGTAAACAATCTTATGATGCATGGTAAGAAAGAACTTGCATTTGATATTTTTTACACAGCAATGGGGATCATTGAGTCTAAGATTGAAGACGAAGCTCCATTAGAAGTATTCAAAAAAGGATTAAAAAATATAACTCCTGACGTTGAAGTTAGAAGTAGAAGAGTAGGAGGAGCAACTTATCAAATCCCATCGCCAATTAGAGAAGGTAGAAAAGAATCACTTGGAATGAAGTGGTTGATTTCTTTTTCAAGAAAAAGAAATGAAAACACAATGGGTCAAAAATTAGCTTCAGAGATAATGGCTGCTTACAAAGAAGAAGGTGGAGCTTTCAAAAAGAAAGAAGATACCTTAAGAATGGCTGAGGCAAACAAAGCATTTTCACATTTTAGATTTTAAGAAATGGCAAAGAGAGATTTAAGTAAAACAAGAAACATTGGGATTGCAGCTCATATTGATGCTGGTAAAACTACCACTACTGAGCGTATTCTTTTTTATACAGGAATTAACCACAAGATAGGAGAGGTTCATGATGGAGCATCTACTATGGACTGGATGGAGCAAGAAGCTGAAAGAGGTATTACCATTACTTCAGCGGCAACTACTTGTACTTGGAAATTTCCAACGGAAAGAGGTGGAGCGCTCCCAAATACTGAAGATTTTAAAATTAATATCATTGATACACCAGGACACGTTGACTTTACAGTTGAGGTGGAGCGTTCGTTAAGAATTCTTGATGGTGTTGTAGCATTGTTTAGTGCTGTAGATGGAGTTGAACCTCAGTCTGAAACAGTATGGAGACAAGCTGATAAATATAGAGTACCTAGACTTGGATTTGTAAACAAAATGGACAGACAAGGAGCTAACTTCTTGAACGTTTGTAACCAAGTAAGAGAAATGTTAGGTGGTAATCCTGTTCCTCTTCAAATTCCTATAGGAGATGAAGATGATTTTAAAGGAGTAGTAGATTTAATATCTATGAAAGGAATCGTTTGGGATGAAGAAGGATACGGAATGACTTACCAAGAGATAGAAATACCTGCTGATTTATTGGAGCAAGTTAATGAATACAGAGCCAAGTTGATTGAGTCAGTTGCTGAATATGACGATACATTAATGGAGAAATTCTTCGAAGATGAAAACTCAATTACTGAGGAAGAAGTTATCGAAGCTTTGAGAAAAGCTACAATTGATATGTCGATTATCCCAATGATGTGTGGATCTGCCTTTAAAAACAAAGGAGTTCAAGCGATGTTGGATGCAGTGATTAGATTTTTACCTTCGCCTTTAGATATTGAAGCTATTGAAGGAATTAATCCTAAAACTGATGAGCCAGATTCAAGACAACCAAATGCAGATGAGCCATTTGCTGCTTTAGCATTTAAAATTGCAACTGATCCATTTGTAGGAAGATTATGTTTCTTTAGAGCATATTCTGGAACATTGGATGCAGGTTCTTATATTTTAAATACAAGAACTGACAAAAAAGAAAGAATTTCAAGAATATTCCAAATGCACTCGAACAAGCAAAATGCTATTGATAGCATCGAAGCAGGAGATATTGGTGCGGCAGTAGGTTTTAAGGATATTAGAACTGGAGATACATTATGTGATTTGAACAATCCTATTGTATTGGAATCTATGACATTTCCAGCACCAGTAATTGGTGTTGCAATTGAGCCTAAAACTCAAGCAGATGTTGATAAATTAGGGGTTGCTTTAGGAAAGTTGTCTGAAGAAGATCCAACTTTTATTATCAATACAGATGAAGAAACTGGTCAAACAGTTATTTCAGGAATGGGTGAGTTACACTTAGAAATTTTAGTAGATAGATTGAAAAGAGAATTCAAGGTTGAAGTAAACCAAGGAGCTCCTCAAGTATCTTACAAAGAGAATATCTTATCTTCAGTTGACCACAGAGAGTTGTATAAAAAGCAATCTGGAGGTAGAGGAAAATTTGCAGATATCGTGGTAACAATCGAGCCAGGTGATCCAGAAAAAGAAGGATTAGAGTTTGTAAACATCATAAAAGGGGGTAACATTCCTAAAGAATTTATTCCTTCAGTTGAAAAAGGATTTAAAGAAGCAATGAAGAACGGTGTATTAGCTGGTTTCCCAATTGATTCATTAAAAGTAACATTGAAAGATGGATCTTTCCACGCGGTAGATTCTGACCAATTATCTTTTGAGATTGCTGCTAAATTAGCATTCAGAAATGCTATTCCTCAAGCTAATCCAGTATTACTTGAGCCAATTATGAAATTGGAGGTTGTAACACCAGAAGCTAACATGGGTGATATCGTAGGAGATTTGAACAGAAGAAGAGGACAGGTTGATGGAATGGATGACAGAGCTGGAGCAAAAATTGTAAAAGCAAAAGTTCCATTGTCAGAAATGTTTGGATACGTTACGCAACTTAGAACAATGTCATCAGGAAGAGCAACTTCAACAATGGAGTTTTCGCACTTTCAAGATGCACCAAAGAATATTACAACCGAAGTTCTTGCCAAGGTTAAAGGAGAATTAGAAGCAAAATAATAATATTATTATGAGTCAAAAGATTAGAATAAAATTAAAATCATACGATCACAACTTGGTTGATAAATCAGCTGAAAAGATTGTAAAAACTGTAAAAGTTACAGGAGCAGTAGTAAGTGGACCAATTCCATTGCCTACTCATAAAAGAATTTATACTGTTTTGAAGTCTCCACACGTAAATAAAAAGGCGAGAGAGCAATTCGAATTAAGTTCATACAAGAGGTTAATAGACATTTACAGCAATTCAAATGCAGCCAAAACAATTGATGCATTAATGAAATTAGAATTGCCAAGTGGTGTAAACGTTGAAATTAAAGTTTAAGTAGAGAATTATGGCAACTGGATTAATAGGAAGAAAAAAAGGAATGACTAGCATCTTTGATGCAGATGGGAAGAATATTCCTTGTACGGTTATTGAGTTAGGACCAAACGTTGTTACTCAAATCAAAACTGAGGAAACGGATGGATATTCAGCGATACAAGTTGGATACGATGAGAAGAAGGAGAAAAACACTCCCGCTGGAATGAAAGGTCATTTCAAAAAAGCTAAAACTACTCCAAAGAGAAAGTTAGTTGAATTTGAATCTTTCCCAACAGAAGTAAGTTTAGGAGATACAGTTTCTGCAAGTGATATTTTTGCTGAAGGAGAATTTGTAGATGTAGTTGGTACTTCAAAAGGAAAAGGTTTTCAAGGTGTTGTAAAGAGACACAACTTTGCCGGAGTTGGTCAAGCAACACACGGTCAGCATAACAGATTAAGAGCGCCAGGTTCTATCGGAGCTGCATCTTATCCTGCAAGAGTATTCAAAGGAATGAGAATGGCTGGACAAATGGGTAATGTAAGAGTGAAAACTCAAAACCTTAAAATTGTTAAAGTTATTGCTGAAAAGAATTTAGTATTGGTAAAAGGAGCTGTTCCAGGATTTAATGGAAACTTCGTAATAGTAGAAAAGTAATGAGCGTAGAAATTCAAAATATAGACGGAACATCTTCAGGAAAGAAGGTGACTCTTAACAAGAACATTTTTGGAGTTGAGCCTAATGACCATGCAATCTATTTAGATGTTAAATGGTATTTAGCACAAAGAAGACAAGGAACAAGTAAAGCAAAGGAAAGAGCTGAAGTTACTGGATCAACAAGAAAGATTAAGAAACAAAAAGGGACTGGAACTGCAAGAGCAGGAAGTATTAAGTCACCATTGTTCAAAGGAGGAGGAACAGTTTTCGGACCTTCACCAAGAGATTATGATTTCAAATTGAACAAGAAATTAAAGAAGGTAGCAAGAAAGTCAGCATTGACTTACAAGGCTCAAAAGAAAGAGATTATTGTTTTGGAAGATTTTAAAATGAATGAAGCTAAAACTAAAGAGTTTAAAATAATTCTTGAAAAATTAGGAATTGACTCTCAAAAATCACTATTTTTGTTGCCCGAAAAAAACAACGAAATATTCTTGGCAGCAAGAAATTTATCAGGTGCAAAAGTTGCTACAGCTGACTCAATTAGTAGTTATGATGTGATGAATGCCAACAAGTTAGTTGTTACGGAAAGCGCTTTAAAGACGATTGATACTTATTTAGCTTAATATTTAGAAAGATGACTGATATTTTAAAAAAACCGATTATTTCCGAAAAAACGGAATATTTAATCGAAAACACAAATACTTACACTTTTGAAGTTGATAAAAAAGCTACTAAAGTTGATATAAAGAATGCTATTGAAAGTATGTATAATGTTGTTGTAAAAAAGGTGAATACAATGAACCTTGGTGGAGGAAAGAAAGAAATGAAGCATACTAACAAAGGAATTATTTTTCAAAGAACTAAAGCTGTGAAAAAAGCTATGATTACTCTTGCAGATGGAGATGAAATAGATTTTTACAGTAATATTTAATACACAATGGGAGTAAGAAAATTAAAACCAACAACACCAGGTCAGAGGCATAAAATTGCTGATGATTTTTCGGATATTACTACAAGTAACAATCCTGAGAAGAGTCTATTAAGACCTATCAGTAAGTCTGGTGGTAGAAATAACCAAGGTAAAATGACTATGCGTTACCGAGGTGGTGGTCACAAGAGAAGATATAGAGTAATTGATTTCCAGAGAAATAATTTTGGTGTTACTGGAGAAGTAAAGACAATTGAGTATGATCCAAACAGATCTGCAAGAATCGCTTTAATTGAGTTCAAAGGAGGAGAAAAGAGATATATAATTGCTCCAGCTAAATTAAAAGTTGGTGATAAAATAAACCAGGGAGAAGGTGTAGAACCAAATGTTGGTAATGCAATGTTCTTAAGTGAAATTCCATTAGGTACAACAATTCACAATATTGAATTAGTTCCTGGGAAAGGTGGAGTATTATCAAGAGGAGCAGGAACATACGCTCAGTTGAACGCAAGAGATGGTAAATACGCTATTATCAAATTACCTTCAGGAGAAACAAGAATGATTCTTCAAACTTGTTTAGCAACAATAGGGGCTGTTTCAAATCCAACTCATAACTTAGTGAGATCTGGAAAAGCAGGAAGAAGCAGATGGTTAGGAAGAAGACCAAGAGTAAGAGGAGTAGTAATGAATCCAGTTGATCACCCAATGGGAGGTGGTGAAGGAAAATCTTCAGGAGGACATCCAAGATCAAGAAACGGTATTCCAGCTAAAGGTTATAAAACTAGAAGCAAAACGAAACATTCGAATAGATTAATAATAGAAAGAAGGAAGAAATAAAAGATGAGTAGATCCTTAAAAAAACCGCCATTTGTATATTATAAGTTATACAAAAAAGTAGATAAAGTAAACGATTCAGGAAAGAAAACTGTAATCAAAACTTGGTCAAGAGCTTCAACAATTACCCCTGATTTTGTAGGACACACATTTGCTGTTCACAATGGTAATAAGTTTATTCCTGTATATGTTACTGAAAACATGGTAGGACATAAATTAGGTGAATTCTCACCAACAAGAAACTTTAGAGGACACGGAGGTAAGAAAGGTAAAAAATAATTAAGAAATGGGAGCTAGAAAAAGATTAATGGCCGAAAGGATTAAGGAAGAAAAAAGCACTTTAGCATTTGCTAAATTGAATAAATGTCCTATTCCTGCAAGAAAAATGAGATTAGTTGCTGACCTTATTAGAGGAGAAGAAGTAGCAAAATCATTGATAGTATTAAAGCACAATCCAAAGGATGCATCTGATTATTTGGAGAAGCTTTTATTATCAGCAGTAGCTAATTGGCAAGCAAAAAATGAAGGCGAACAACCAGATAACTTGTTTGTGAAAGAAATTACTGTAGGACCTGGACCAACTCTTAAAAGAATTAAGCCAGCTCCACAAGGGAGAGCACACAGAATAAGAAAAAGATCAAATCACGTAACTATTTTAGTAGATACTTTATAATATGGGACAAAAGACAAATCCAATAGGAAACAGATTAGGTTACATCAAAGGTTGGGATTCCAACTGGTATGGTGGGGATGATTACAAAGATAAAATCGTACAAGACAACAAAATCAGAACCTATATCAACGCAAGGTTGAGAAAAGCAAGTGTTGCTAAAGTAGTAATTGAAAGAACATTAAAGTTTGTTACCGTAACTATTCACACTGCAAGACCAGGTGTTATTATTGGTAAAGGGGGATCTGAGGTAGATAAGTTGAAAGAGGAGTTGAAGAAATTGACTGGAAATGAAATTCAAATTAACATATTTGAAGTTAAAAGACCAGAGTTAGATGCAGTATTGGTTGGAGAAGGTATAGCAAGACAAATTGAAGCAAGAATCTCATACAGAAGAGCAATAAAAATGTCTATTGCTAATACAATGAGAATGGGAGCTGAAGGAATTAAAGTTAAGATAAGTGGTAGATTGAATGGAGCTGAGATGGCAAGAAGCGAAATGTACAAAGAAGGAAGAACACCTTTACATACATTTAGAGCTGATATAGATTACGCTATTTCAGAAGCACATACTACTTACGGAAGAATTGGAGTAAAAGTATGGATCTGTAAAGGAGAAGTATTTGGAAAGAGAGATTTATCACCGAATTTTGTAAAGGGAGGTGCTAAAGGAGGAAGAGATAAGAAAGGAGGAAATAGAAAACCAAGAAGATAATAATTAATTAGAAAAACTCTGTAATCATGTTACAACCAAAAAGAGTAAAACATAGAAATACCCAGAAGGGAAAATTAAAAGGACTTGCCTACAGAGGAAACCATGTAGCATTTGGATCTTATGGATTAAAAACCATGGAAGAAGGATGGATTACTTCAAGACAAATTGAAGCTGCTCGTATCGCTGTAACAAGATATATGAAAAGGGAAGGTAAAGTATGGATTAGAATTTTTCCAGACAAGCCTGTAACAAGCAAGCCAGCAGAAGTAAGACAAGGAAAAGGAAAAGGTTCTTTAAGTCATTATGTTGCTGCAATTAAGCCTGGAAGAATTATGTTTGAAGCTGATGGAGTTCCTTTGGAAGTTGCAAAAGAAGCAATGAGATTAGCAGCACAAAAATTACCAGTGAAAACAAAATTTGTTTTACGAAGAGATTTCGCTGAATAATAAAAATAGTTATAAAGATGGATAACAAAAAAATAGTTGAGTTAACAGATAAAGAGTTAGTTGAGGAGTTGAAAGACAAAAAAATGCTTTTGAACAAGATGAAACTAAATCATAAAGTATCTGATATTGAAAATCCAATGGTAATTAGATCTACAAGAAGAACTGTTGCAAGGATTAAAACTGAGTTAAACGCGAGAAAAAGCGTAGCTAAATAATGAGTCCGATGGAAAGAAATTTAAGAAAAGAAAGAATTGGCATGGTAACAAGTGTGAAAATGGATAAATCCATTACAGTGCTTGTTGAAAGAAGAGAAAAGCATGCTATGTACGGTAAATTCCTTAAGAAATCTAATAAGTTTCTTGCTCATGATGAGGAGAATACTTGTAAAGAAGGAGATATCGTAAGAATTATGGAAACAAGACCTTTGAGTAAGAGAAAGAGATGGAGGTTAGCTGAAGTTATTGAAAGAGCAAAATAAGATTTTAAAAAATGGTACAACAAGAGTCAAGATTAAAAGTTGCTGATAATAGTGGAGCCAAAGAAGTTCTTGTAATAAGAGTTTTGGGAGGTTCTGGTAAAAGATATGCATCTATCGGAGATAAAATAGTAGTTGCTGTGAAAGCTGCTACACCAAATGGAGGTGTTAAAAAAGGTTCTGTTTCAAAGGCAGTAGTAGTTAGAACAAAGAAAGAAATAAGAAGACCAGATGGATCTTATATCAGATTTGATGATAACGCTGCAGTTATGCTTAATGAAGGTGGAGAAATGAGAGGAACAAGGATTTTTGGCCCTGTTGCAAGAGAGTTGAGAGATAAGCAATTCATGAAAATTGTTTCATTAGCACCTGAAGTGCTTTAATTGAATAGTATTATGACAAATAAAAAATTACATATCAAGGTTGGAGATAACGTTTTTGTTACAACTGGAGTTTCTAAGGGTAAAAAAGCCGAAGTAATTTCAATTAACAGAAAAACTTCAAGAGTTGAGTTAAGAGGAATTGAAGGAGATACTTTGAATCCAATTAAGAAGCATTTCAAACCTAATGCGGATAAAAATTATCCAGAAGGAGGAATTCATGAGTTGAATCCAACGGTTCATATTTCAAACGTAATGGTTTTAGATCCTACTTCAGGAGAGCCAACGCGTATTGGAAGAAAGAGAAAAGAGGTTGAGATAAAAGGAAAAACGAAAACAGTATCAGTAAGATTTTCAAAAAAATCTGAAGAAGAAATTAGTTAACAATGGAATATACACCAAGATTAAGAAAGGAATACTCTGAAAGAGTAATTGGGGCTTTAACTGAAAAATTCAGTTACAAGAATGTAATGGAAGTGCCAAAATTGACTAAAGTTTGTTTAAGTCAAGGAGTTGGTAAAGCAGTTTCGGATAAGAAATTAGTTGAAGCAGCTGTTGAGGAAATGACAACCATTACAGGTCAAAAAGCAATGGCTACTTACTCTAAGAAAGATGTATCTAACTTTAAGTTAAGAAAAGGAATGCCTATTGGAGCAAAAGTTACTTTAAGAGGTGAAAAAATGTGGGAATTTACTGATAGATTCGTGGCAATTTCATTACCAAGAACAAGAGATTTTAGAGGTGTTGAGGCGAAAGGATTTGATGGAAGAGGAAACTTTACATTGGGTATTAAAGAACAAATAATCTTTCCAGAGATTGATATTGATAAAATAAAAAATATTTCAGGAATGGACATCACATTTGTAACAACTGCAAAGACTGATGAAGAGGCGAAAGAATTATTAACACAATTGGGATTCCCATTCAAAAAATAAATTAAAGATGGCAAAAGAATCAATGAAAGCTAGAGAGCGTAAAAGAGAAGCAATGGTTGCTAAATACGCTGCAAAAAGAAAAGCTTTAATCGAAGCTGGAGATTTCGAAGGTTTACAAAAATTACCTAGAAATGCTAACCCAGTTAGATTACACAACAGATGTCAATTAACAGGAAGACCAAGAGGATATATGAGGCAATTCGGAATATCTCGTGTTACTTTCAGAGAGATGGCATTAGAAGGAAAGATACCAGGTGTTAAAAAAGCAAGTTGGTAATAAATAAAAATTTTTAAGAGAACAAAAATGGTAACAGATCCAATAGCAGATTATTTAACAAGAATTAGAAACGGAATCATGGCAAAACACAGAGTTGTCGAAATTCCAGCTTCTAATATGAAGGAATCTATTTCTAAAATTTTATTAGAAAAAGGATATATCTTAAACTACAAAGTAGTAGAAGATAACAAACAAGGAATTATTAAAGTAGCTTTAAAATACGATCCAAGAACTAATCTTTCTTCAATCTCAAAATTGATCAGAATTAGTAAGCCAGGTCTAAGAAAATACACAAGTGCAGAAGAAATGCCGAGAGTATTAAACGGATTGGGTATTGCAATTCTTTCAACTTCTAAAGGTGTTATCACCAATAAAGAAGCGGCAGATTTGAATGTAGGTGGAGAGGTTTTGTGTCACGTTTATTAATATAGAATTATGTCAAGAATAGGAAACGCAATTATATCAGTTCCAGAAGGTGTTACAATAGACATTGATAAAAACAATGTGGTAACAGTTAAAGGAAAAAAAGGAGAGTTAACTCAAAAAGTAAATGAGCACATCACTATTAAAAATGAGGATGGAACTTTATCTTTTGAAAGAAACTCGGATCAAAAAGATGTGAGAGCAGCACACGGATTATATAGATCACTTGTAAACAATATGATTGTTGGAGTATCTGATGGTTACAAGAAAGAATTGGAGTTAGTAGGTGTAGGTTACAGAGCTTCTACCAAAGGTCAATTGTTAGAATTAGCGTTAGGTTATTCTCATCCAATCGTAATGGAGATTCCTTCTGAAATTAAAGTTACTGCTGAAACTGTAAAAGGTAAGCCACCTCTAGTTGTTTTAGAATCTCATGATAAGCAATTGATTGGTCAAGTAGCTTCAAAAATTAGGTCATTAAGAAAGCCTGAGCCATACAAAGGAAAAGGAGTTAGATTTGTAGGAGAATACATTAGAAGAAAAGCAGGTAAAACAGCTGCTAAATAATTATAGTTAAAGTATACAAGAGATGCCATTAACAAAAGAACAAAGAAGAACAAAAATTAAAAAGAGGGTTAGAAAGAAATTTTCGGGAACACCTTCTAAACCAAGACTTTCTGTTTACAGAAGTAACAAAGAGATTTACGCTCAATTAATTGATGACGAAAACAATGTTACAATTGCTTCTGCAAGTTCATACAAAAAAGGATTTGCTAAAGGAACAAAAACTGAAAAAGCTAAAGCTGTTGGTGCAGCAATTGCTGATGCAGCAAAAGGTGCTGGAATTGAAACTGTAGTATTTGATCGTAATGGATACATTTACCACGGGAGAGTGCAAGCATTGGCTGAAGGAGCAAGAGAAAACGGATTAAATTTTTAAAAAAGAGTATAGAATATGTCTAAGTTATTAAGATCGGGAGATTTAGAATTAAAAGATAAAGTTGTTGCTATCAACAGGGTAACTAAGGTTACCAAAGGTGGAAGACACTTTAGTTTTTCTGCAATAGTAGTAGTTGGAGATGAAAATGGTATTGTAGGTCACGGATTAGGTAAAGCTAATGAAGTTACTGAAGCAATTACTAAAGCAATTGATAATGCTAAAAAGAATCTTTTCAGAGTTCCTATTATTAATGGTACTATCCCTCATTCACAATTTGAAAAATTTGGTGGAGCAAGAGTATTATTGAAACCAGCTTCAAATGGTACAGGAGTTATTGCAGGAGGTGCAATGCGTGCTGTGTTAGAGAGCGTTGGAGTTCATGATGTATTAGCAAAATCTCAAGGTTCATCAAACCCTCACAACTTAGTAAAAGCTACAATTAATGCTTTACAAAGTATGAGAAGTGCTAAAGATGTTGCAAAACAAAGAGGAGTAAGTTTAGACGTAGTATTTAACGGTTAAAAAAGTCAAAATGGCAAAGATTAAAATAAGACAAGTAAGAAGTGCAATAAACAAGCCTTTGAGACAAAAAAGAACTATTGAAGCTTTGGGTATAAAAAAATTACACCAAATCATTGAGAAAGAGGCAACACCTCAAGTTCTTGGAATGATTAAAAAAGTATCTCACTTAGTAGAGGTTGTAGAATAAATTTTAGAATTAAAAGAAAATGGAATTACATAATTTAACACCAGCAGAAGGTTCTAATAAGAACAAGAAAGTAAGAATCGGAAGAGGTCAAGGGTCTGGAAAAGGAGGAACTGCTGCAAGAGGTCATAAAGGAGCTAAGTCAAGATCTGGATATTCTAAGAAAGTAGGATTTGAAGGTGGGCAAATGCCGTTGCAAAGAAGAGTGCCTAAGTTTGGTTTCAGAAATATCAACAGAGTTGAATATTTAGGGATTAATTTGGATACGATTCAAAAAATTGTTGATGGTGATAAAAAAGCAACTACTATTGACGCAGCTTATTTAGTTGAAAATGGTTTTGCACACAAAAATGATAAAATTAAAATTTTAGGTAGAGGCGAATTAACTTCTAAAGTGGATGTAACGGTTCATAAATTTACCAAAACTGCTAAAGAAGCAATTGAAGGTCAAGGAGGGAAAGCTGAAGAATTATCATAACAAGGAATAGCTATTATTAAAAGATTACATGAGAGCATTAATTGATAAAATAAAACAAATTTGGAGTATTGAGGAATTGAAGAATAGAATTATTCTTACTTTTTCTTTGATATTAGTGTATCGTATTGGGTCATTTATAGTTTTACCTGGGATCGATCCTGATGGAATTTCAAGTAAAGGTGAAATCTTTGATTTAATTAATATTTTTGCAGGAGGAGCTTTTAATAGAGCTTCTATTATGGCATTAGGAATTATGCCTTATATATCTGCTTCCATTATAATGCAGTTGGCAGGAATTGCAGTTCCAGCTATTCAAAAAATGCAAAGTGAGGGTGAAAGTGGTAGAAAAAAGATTACCCAATACACAAGAATATTAACTATAATAATTTGTGCTCTCCAAGCACCTGGTTATTTATCCGCTTATGTTCCTACAAGTGCAATATTAGGTGGAGCTGGTCCAAACCCATTATGGTATATTACTTCAGTCACTTTGTTAATTGCTGGTTGTATGTTTGCTATGTGGTTAGGTGAAAAAATTACTGACAAAGGAATAGGAAATGGAATTTCAATTTTAATTATGATCGGAATTATCGCTGGGCTTCCAGGAGCTTTTGCTGAAGAGACTGTAAGTAGAATGGGAGATGGAGGTTTTGTAATTTTATTATTAGAAATAGTTTTCTTGGTGGTAGTAACAATATTTTCAATACTGTTGGTTCAAGGAACAAGAAGAATACCAATCCAGTCTACAAAGCGTGTAGTTGGAGCAAGAGGAAATAGCGATAGAGTTGCAGGAGGTGCAAGATCATTTATTCCTCTTAAAGTAAATGCGGCTGGTGTAATGCCAATTATATTTGCACAAGCATTGATGTTTATTCCGGCTATGTTTTCACCAGACTCTACTACATTTAGTAACATAAATGGTTTCTGGTACAACTTTGTATTCGCTCTAATGGTTATAATATTTACCTATTTCTATACAGCAATTACAGTAAATCCAAAGAAAATAGCTGAAGACTTAAATAGAAGTGGAAGTTTTATTCCGGGTGTAAAACCTGGAGAAAAAACAGCAAATTTTATTGATACTTTATTATCAAGAATAACTTTGCCTGGTTCAATTATGCTTGCATTAATTGCAATTTTGCCAGTATTTGCTGTACAAGCCGGTATCAAACAATCGTTGGCACTATTTTATGGAGGTACTTCATTATTAATTCTTGTAGGTGTTATGTTAGATACACTTCAACAAGTTGAAAGTCATTTATTAAGTCGTCATTATGATGGATTAATGAAAAATAGTAGATTAAAAGGAAAAGGTGGAGGAACTGCATTTCAAAGTGCAGGTAACAATACCAGTTCAATATAAGTGAATAGCAGAAATGGGAATTCATTATAAGACGAAAGAGGAGATAGAATTAATAAGACACAGTTCTTTACTTGTTGGTAAAACTTTAGCAGAAGTTGCAAAACTCATAAAACCAGGAGTTTCATCTTTGGAACTTGATAAAGTAGCAGAAGAATTCATTAGAGATAATGGAGGAGAACCTACTTTTCTTGGCTATAATGGTTTTCCAGGTTCATTATGCATTTCAGTAAATGAATGCGTAGTTCATGGAATTCCAAACGCAAAACCACTTGAAAACGGAGATATTATCTCTGTTGATTGTGGAGTTTACAAAAATGGATTCAATGGTGATTCAGCTTACACATTTCAAGTAGGCGAAGTTGATAGAGAAGTTCAGCAGTTATTGAGAGTAACTCAAGAATGTTTAGATAAAGCAATTGAAGCTTGCAGAGAAGGAAATAGGATAGGAGATATTGGAAGTGCATGTCAAAAACATGCTGAAAGTTATGGATACGGTGTGGTAAGAGAATTAGTAGGGCATGGATTAGGAGCGGAATTACACGAAAAACCTGAAGTTCCAAATTACGGGAAAGCAGGAAGAGGATTAAAATTGAGAGAAGGGTTGGTATTGGCGATAGAGCCTATGATTAATATGGGAACAAAAGAAATAGATCAGTTAAGTGATGGCTGGTCCATAGTTACTCAAGATAGGAAGCCTTCTGCACATTTTGAACATGATGTAGCCATTATGGACGGAAAACCCGAAGTGTTATCGACATTTAAATATATTGAAGAAGCATTAAAGAATAAATAGTATAAATGGTAAAACAAGCATCAATAGAACAAGATGGACTGATAATAGAATCATTATCAAATGCCAAATTTAAGGTTGAACTTGAAAATGGGCACGTAATAACTGCTCACATATCTGGAAAGATGAGAATGCACTACATTAAAATCTTGCCAGGAGATAAAGTAAAAGTAGTAATGAGCCCTTATGATTTAACTCAAGGAAGAATTACTTTAAGATATAAATAACAGTTAGAAATAACAACAGAGATGAAAACAAGAGCATCAGTAAAAAAAAGATCTGCAGATTGCAAAATCGTAAGAAGAAAAGGCAGGTTATATGTGATTAACAAGAAGAATCCACGATTCAAACAAAGACAAGGATAAACTATATATTATGGCAAGAATTTCAGGAATAGATCTACCCAAAAATAAAAGGGGAGTTATAGGATTAACTTACATCTTCGGAATAGGAAGAGGTAGAGCAAAAGAAATTTTGAATACAGCTGGTGTTGATCACAACATCAAAGTTCAAGATTGGGATGATGATCAATTAGGTAAAATAAGAACAGCAATTACTGAAACTTATAAAGTAGAAGGTGCATTGCGTTCAGAAGTTCAATTGAACATCAAAAGGCTAATGGATATAGGTTGTTACCGTGGAATAAGACACAGAAGTGGATTACCATTGAGAGGTCAAAGAACCAAAAACAACTCAAGAACAAGAAAAGGAAGAAAGAAAACAGTTGCTAACAAAAAGAAAGCAGTCTAAATAATAAGTAGTCTAATATGGCAAAGTCAAACACAAAGAAAAAAAAGAAGGTTGTAGTTGAACCATTTGGTCAAGCTCACATCCAAGCTTCATTCAACAATATCATTATTTCATTAACCAACAACAGTGGTCAAGTTATTTCTTGGTCATCTGCTGGTAAAATGGGATTCAGAGGTTCTAAAAAGAATACTCCTTATGCGGCTCAAATGGCAGCAGAAGATTGCTCAAAAGAAGCTTTTGAATATGGACTTAGAAAGGTAAAGGTTTACGTTAAAGGACCTGGACAAGGAAGAGAGTCGGCAATTAGAACTATCAATAATGCAGGAATTTTAGTTACTGAAATAGTTGATGTAACTCCAATGCCTCACAACGGATGTCGTCCACCAAAAAGAAGAAGAGTTTAATACAACTATCTAGTTTAAAGATATATAATAAAGAGTTATGGCAAGATATACAGGCCCAAAATCAAGAATAGCAAGAAGATTTAAAGAACCAATCTTTGGCCCAGACAAAAGTTTGGCAAAAAGACAGTATGGTCCAGGACAACATGGTCCTAACAAAAGAAGACCAAAAACTTCTGAATACGGAATCCAATTAATGGAAAAACAAAAAGCTAAGTACACTTATGGAATTTTGGAAAAGCAATTCAGAAATTTATACAAAAAGGCAAAATCAAGCAAAGGAATTACTGGTGAAGTTTTGTTGCAATTGTGTGAAAGAAGATTGGATAATGTAGTTTACAGATTTGGTATTTCTCCAACAAGAAGTGGAGCAAGACAATTTGTATCACACCGTCACATTACTGTTAATGGTGAAGTTTTAAACATACCATCATACCAAGTAAAAGAAGGTGATGTAATTGGAGTTAGAGAAAAGTCTAAATCTATCCCGGCTATTACAGGATCATTAGCGAATAACAATAAATCTTTTGATTGGATGGAATGGAATCCAGCTGAAATGAGCGGAAAATTCATTAAAGTTCCAGAAAGAATTCAAATTCCTGAGAACATCAAAGAACAATTAATAGTCGAGTTATACTCTAAATAATAATTAGTACAAAAACATTTTTTAAAAATGGCAATATTAGATTTTCAAAAACCAGATAAAGTAATCATGCTTGATTCTGATGAGTTCGTAGGAAAATTCGAATTCAGACCTTTAGAGCCAGGTTATGGAATTACTGTTGGTAATGCATTAAGAAGAATTTTATTATCCTCATTAGAAGGTTTTGGAATTACTTCTCTTCACATCGAAGGTGTAGATCATGAGTTCTCTTCTATAAAAGGAGTAGTTCAAGATGTAACTGAAATTATTCTAAATCTGAAACAAGTAAGATTCAAAAGACAAATCGAAGATACTGATTCAGAAGTAGTAAGATTTAAAATTAGTGGACAAACTAAGTTTACTGCAGCTGATATTGGTAAAGCAACTTCAGCATTTCAAGTAATCAATACAGATATGGTAATCTGTGAGATGGACAAAGGAGTTACTTTGGAAGTTGAATTGAACATTGGAAAAGGTAGAGGTTACAGACCTTCTGAAGAAAATAAAGATGAGAATGCTAAATTGGGAACAATTGCAATTGATTCAATATTTACTCCAATAAAGAATGTAAAGTACACAGTTGAAGATTATAGAGTTGAGCAAAGAACAGATTACGAACAGTTAAATTTTGAAATTACAACTGATGGTTCTATCGATCCAAAGTCTGCTCTTAAAGAGGCTGCTAAAATTTTGATTCACCACTTTATGTTATTCTCAGATGAGAGAATTACTTTAGATATTGATGAGAAGAAAAACGAAGAAGAATTCGATGAAACTTCACTTCACATGAGACAATTGTTGAAAAACAAATTAGTTGATATGGAGCTTTCAGTAAGAGCATTAAATTGTCTTAAATCAGCAGACGTTGAAACTTTAGGAGAATTAGTATCTTATCACAAGAGCGATTTATTGAAATTCAGAAACTTTGGTAAGAAATCATTGACTGAATTGGAAGAATTGATCGAATCAAAAGGATTAGCTTTCGGAATGGATGTGTCTAAATATAACTTAGATAGCTAAGAAAGTAAGTAGAGAATTACAAGAGATAATTAGAAGAAGAAATGAAACACGGAAAAAAGTTTAGAAGTTTAAGTAGAACTAAATCACACAGAAAAGCATTATTGGGAAACCTTGCTTCTGAGTTGATTAAGCATAAGAGAATATCTACTACTTTAGCAAAAGGAAAAGAACTGAGAAAATACATTGAACCAGTTCTTACTAAATGTAAAACTGATACAACTCACAACAGAAGATTAGTATTCAAAGCATTGTTAAGTAACGAGCAAGCAAAAGGATTAGTGTCTGAAATGTTTAGAGACATAGCTCCAAAAATTGCTGATCGTCCAGGAGGATATACAAGAATTATCAAGTTAGCTCCAAGACAAGGAGATAATGCACCAATGTGTATAATTGAATTGGTTGATTACAATGAAGTATATTTAGCTGGTGGAGGTGAAGCTAAAAAACCTGCAACACGAAGAAGTAGAAGAGGTGGTTCAAAGAAAACTACAACTGCTGCTCCAGCATCAACAACTGAAGCGAAAGCTGATGATTTAAAAAAGATTGAAGGAGTAGGACCAAAAATTGCTGGTGTATTAGTAGCTGGAGGTTTAGCAACATTTGCTGATGTAGCTGCTTCAACTCCAGAAGCAATCAAAGAAATTCTTGATGCTGCTGAAGGAAATTTTGGAGGACACGATCCATCAACATGGACCAAGCAAGCTCAATTGGCTGCTGATGGTAAGTGGGATGAATTGAAAAAATGGCAAGATGAATTGGACGGAGGAAAACCTGCTGATTCTAACGAAGAAGAATAACTAAAATGAATTGTTATTAATTATTTATAAAAAGGATGTAATTTAAGAATTACATCCTTTTTTTTTAACTTATTTTTGCATCAAACAATAAAAAGCTTTTACTATGACAGACAAAAAAAAGGCAATCTTATTGCTGGAAGACGGAACAATCTTTGAAGGAAATGCTATTGGAAAACCAGGGACTTATTCTGGAGAAATTGCATTTAATACTGGAATGACAGGTTACCAAGAGATATTTACAGACCCTTCCTATTATGAACAAATTTTGATAATGACTACTTCTCATATTGGGAACTATGGAACAATAGCCAGAGAGGTAGAGTCAGATTCAATAAAAATTGCTGGATTAATAGTTAAGAAGTTTTCTGATACTCATTCAAGAGCAGGAGAAGTAACCTCTCTTAATGATTTATTGATTCAAAATAATAGAGGAGGTATAAGCGATATTGATACCAGAGCGTTGGTTCGTCACGTAAGGAATAAAGGAGCAATGAATGTGATTATTTCTTCTGAAATAACAGATATTGAAGAACTAAAGAATGAATTAGCCAAAACTCCTTCAATGGATGGATTGGAATTGTCGTCCAAAGTCTCTACCAAAGAAACTTTTTTTAAAGGAAATGAATCGTCAAATGAACGAGTAGCATTGATTGACTACGGAGTAAAGAAAAACATTGTAAGATGTTTGACAGACAGAGGATGTTATGTTAAAGTATTCCCTTATAATACTTCAGCACAAGAAATATTGGATTGGAATCCTGACGGGATTATGCTTTCAAATGGACCTGGAGATCCTTCTGCAATGCCAAATGAAATCGCAACAGTAAAGGAATTAACAACGAAAGATGTTCCAATGTTTGGAATTTGCTTGGGGCACCAGATTTTAGCTTTAAGCCAAGGCCTTTCTACTTTCAAAATGCATAATGGACATAGAGGAATAAATCATCCGGTTAAGAATTTAATTACAGGAAAAGGCGAAATTACCTCTCAAAATCATGGGTTTGTTGTGAATAGAGAAGAAGCTGAAAATCATACAGAATTAGAGATGACGCACGTTCATTTGAATGATGATACGCTTGCAGGATTAAAATTGAAAGGAAAAAAGATTTTCTCTGTACAATACCACCCAGAATCTTCACCTGGACCAAATGATTCAAGATATTTGTTTGATGAGTTTGTTGCAAATATTAAAGAAGCAAAAGCACAATTAGTTTAATTTAAAAAGATAAAGAGTAAACCGTTATGAGTTACATTGTAAATGTTCACGCAAGAGAAATCCTTGATTCAAGAGGAAACCCAACTATTGAAGTAGATGTGCTGACCAGTGATGGGAGCATGGGAAGAGCAGCAGTGCCTTCTGGAGCATCAACAGGAGAACACGAAGCTGTTGAATTAAGAGATGGCGGTGAGGCTTACATGGGAAAAGGTGTTTTAAAAGCCGTTGCAAATGT
>JBMYYT010000005.1:26488-27659 GCA_049609665.1 Flavobacteriales bacterium
GACTCAAGAGGAAACCCTACTGTAGAAGTTGACGTTATGACAGCTTCAGGTGCTTTTGGTCGTGCTGCTGTTCCTAGTGGTGCTTCAACTGGAGAACATGAAGCAGTTGAATTGAGAGATGGAGATACTGGGAGATACTTAGGAAAAGGAGTGTTAAAAGCAGTTAAGAATGTGAATAATATTCTGGATGAAGAATTACACGGAACAATCATTACTAATCAGAAAGAAATTGATGATATAATGAGAACTGTGGATGGAACTGAGAACAAAGGAAATATTGGTGCAAATGCAATTTTGGGAGTTTCATTGGCTTGCGCAAGAGCAGCAGCTGATTCATTGAGTATTTCACTTTATTCTTATTTAGGTGGAATGTTAGGAACTACTTTACCTGTTCCGATGATGAACATTTTGAATGGAGGTTCTCATGCAGATAATAAAATTGATGTTCAGGAATTTATGGTAATGCCATTTGGTGCTTCTTCTTTTAGTGAAGCGTTGAGAATGGGAACTGAAGTTTTCCATCATTTAAAAGCGGTATTAAAAGCCAAAGGACTTTCAACAAATGTGGGAGACGAAGGAGGTTTTGCACCTAATTTACAATCTAATGAAGAAGGTATAAAAGTAGTAATGGAAGCGATTGAAGAGGCGGGATACACGCCTGGAAAAGATATATGGATTGCTTTGGATGCAGCCGCTTCAGAGTTTTATAATGGAGATGAAAAAGTCTATCATTTAGAATCTACAGGCGATAAATTGACTTCAGAACAAATGGTTGATTTCTGGGCAGATTGGTGTGAAAAGTATCCAATTGCTTCTATTGAAGATGGATTGGACGAAGATGATTGGACAGGGTGGAAGATGCTAACTGAAAAATTAGGGAACAAAGTTCAATTAGTTGGAGACGATTTATTCGTAACCAACACAACTCGTTTGTCAAGAGGAATTGAAGAAGGAATAGCAAATTCTATTTTGATCAAAGTAAATCAAATAGGAACATTGACTGAAACTATCGAAGCCATTCAAATGGCAAATAAAGCTGGTTATACTTCGGTAATGAGTCACCGAAGTGGAGAAACTGAAGATTCAATTATTGCGGATTTAGCGGTTGCTTTAAACACAGGACAAATAAAAACTGGTTCCGCCTCAAGAAGTGATAGAATTGCTAAGTACA
>JBMYYT010000006.1:0-26860 GCA_049609665.1 Flavobacteriales bacterium
TTTTTCTTTTCGTTTGCCTTTTTACGTTTGACTCGTTTGTCAAAAAAATTCTGCTCGTTATTTATTATCTCCGAAATTATGTAACTCGTATTGTTCGAAATTTTATTCCAACAAGAATTTCTTGCCATTTCTAATAGGGAAGAAGTTGCTTCTTTTAAATTCAGTTCAAGATTGTTTTTAGTGACGATTTTCAAAGTTACCTAACGTTTTTTAGAGTACAATTTTCGTTTTCATCGCAATTCAGTAAAAGTTGAGTTCCGTTTGTAAAAACTATAGTCAAAGTAATAAGAGGTAGAATTCCAGATTCCACTTTTGCAGATTTAATTGTTAAATTTTTGACCCATTTATCTTCATTCACGAATGTTACTTCATCATCATTGTCATAATCAGATTCGTCAGTTTCATACTCATCAATTCCACAGTAAGTTCCGTCAATAAAAATCCGTAACCATTTATTTTCAGTCTCTAACCAAAAAAGAATTACATTTTTACTTTCTGATTCATCGTCATTCAAATATTTCAATCGTTTTAAAGTTAATCCTTCAATTACTTTAATTTCTCCTTCATAATGTTGAAATAGACGGTTCATTTTTCAAATGTTGGGTAACTGGTATATACCCACAAGTTAAAAAAAATAACTTATAACTCTTTGTTTTTTAATTCATAAATAGTTCCTGTGTTTATTGAATAAAGATTTTCGTATTGCTGATTTGGGTATCAAACTGGATGTAAAGTGCAATTAGCTTAAAACCGCAAATTCAACCCAACCAAAAGATTAGTAGAAGCTTGAGGATAAAACCCCATCAACTGTTCAAACTCACCGCCAGAAGAATATCTATAGCTCCAAGCGTTTGCTGAATACAACTGATTAGTTAGGTTATAAATAGATCCAAAAAGAGTCAATTTATCTAATCCCGATTTGAACTTAATTGAATAGTTAATTCTTAAATCATGAACAAGGTAGGCTTCCAACATTCGGTCTTGGCTTTGTGTATTATCCACGAATTGATCCCCAACGTATTTGCTGATTAATGCAATGGTTAAATTATCAATTCTGTTTCTCATTCTTGGCCCGTCAAACTGTTTGTAAGGATTGAATTCAAAAATACTGCTCGCAATTACGCTGGGCGAAAAAGCTAAAGTAGAATTGGCATGAACCACGGTGTCTTTGCCCCAAGTATCCCAATTATCTACATATTCTGTCCAGTCTTGGATTTTGTTTTGGCTTAAGGTTACATTTCCGCTCCATTTTAGTCCTTTGGTGATTTGGAAACCTCCTTCTATTTCAATTCCTGCTCGGTAAGAGTTCTCGATATTAGTTCTCACAGAAGCTCCCACATCATTGATTTCTCCCGTTGCAACTAATTGATTATCGTATAACATATAGTATCCGTTTATACTCAAGGCATAGTTAGATTTTGAAGTTTTGAAACCCAGTTCCAAATCGTAAAGAGTTTCGTGCTTTGGTCGAGAAGTAGGAGAGGACTCAGTTAAGTCATCACGGTTTGGTTCTTTATTAGCAACTGCAAACAAGGTGTATAATTTTGTGCTTGAATTTAGTGCATAGGACGCTCCAATTTTTGGATTGAAGAACAAAAAGTTGGCTTCTTGCTCTACATTTCTCAATTGATTATCAAATCCTAAAAAATTATAATTGATTTGTCTTACCTGTAGATCTAAAAAAGCATTTAGTTCGTTTGAAAGTTGAACGTTTGTTTTAGAATATAAATTTCCATCTGTTTTGGTTGCATTGTTATCATAATACCTTTCTCTGATATCAGTGTTGTTAGCATATCTTGCCCAAATCACTTCTCCAAAATGGTCACCATCATAAATGTTATATCCACCACCCAGAATCGTTTTAATCTTAGTTGTAGGAGTATATTTTAAAGTGAAAATCCCTCCATAATAATCATTGTCGAGCCATCTTCTTCTAATTAAATCCGTGGTGGTGATAGTATCGGTTGTTGTAAAAACAGGATTAATTCCATAATCCGCCATGTCGTCACCTTCTCGGTATTGTTCAAAATAACCTTGCCCTTTGGTGTAGTGTAAAGCTGTATTTAAAAATAATTTATTGTTTATTTTTCTATCATAAAACAACTGATAATGAGTTTGTTGGTAGTTGTCAACCTCGTTATCGTAAGTGTAGGGGTTGTAAGTTCTGTTGGTTTTCAATGAATCACGGGGAATTCCTGCCCAAGCTTGATAGGTTCTCTCTTTTCCAGAAAAAGTGATGAACTTTAGATTGTTTTTACCCGAAGCATATTGCCCAGAGAAGAAGTAGGATTTTAAATCGGAAGAAGCTCTATCCACAAAACCATCGGATTGAATGTTGGACAGTCTTCCTTCAAAAGAGACTTTTCGGTTCATTACACCCGTTCCAAATTTTACTGTATTTCTGATAGTCCCAAATGAACCGATTGAGTTATTTACTTCTGCATAAGGAGTTTGACTTCTGAAATCGGTGTATAGATTCACCGAAGCACCAAATGCACCCACACCATTAGTTGATGTTCCAGCTCCTCTTTGAATATCCACACTCTCAATGGATGAGGCAAAATCAGGCATATTTACAAAAAACACTCCATGACTTTCTGCATCATTCACAGGGATTCCGTTTATTGTAATATTAATTCGAGATTGATCCGTTCCTCTTATTCTCATATAGGTGTAACCTACTCCAGCACCTGCATCTGAGGTTACTACCATGGAAGGTGATTGTTGTAATAAATAAGGAATATCTTGCCCTAAATTGTTTTTAGCAATTTCTTCTTTGTCAATGGTGGTGTAGGTGGTAGGAGTGTTTTCCTCAATTCGAGTTCCAATTACGGTTACCTCATTTATCATTTCGTTATTCGGAGATAAAGCAACCGAAGCGGGCATATTTTTATCCTTTAAAATTACACCATATCGGTAGTTTTTAAACCCAACATAGCTATAATTTAAAAAGTAAGTCCCTGGTTTTAGATTAGTAAATTCAAAATATCCATTCCCATCGGTAGTTGCCGCATAACTTGAGTTTTCAATTTTGATAGTCGCCCATGGAAGCGGTTCTTTTTCTTGGTTAAATACTTGTCCCGAAATTTTGAATTGGGAGTAAGTTAATAAAGAGGTGATGAGGGTAATGATAATTAAGGATAGTTTTCTCATGGTTTTAGTTAATAGGTTAAAAAAAATCCAAGAGATGCACCTAATTTAATGGGCAAACGCAAGTTGCCTTAAAAATCCCTTCCATGAATTACCACGGCAGGTTCGATGGGTATAATCTCAGCCCTGTTGATTTGGGCACCCCTTAGTTGGAACAAAGTTAGTTTAATTTTTTATTTCATCTGTTCTCGAGTGAATTTTATTTTCGCTGTCGCTCTAATAAAATTCACTCGAACTGTCATTAATATGTTTTAATAATTTTTATAGTTGTCAGTTCGAGTGATTTTGACCTTTTTTTGGTCGAAATAGTATCGAGAACAAATAGACTTATTTTTATTTACTGCAAAATCCTTTATCTTTGGTTTTAGTCAGAAAATTCAAAACCTATTTTAACAATTAATTATGTACGGAAATTTAAAAAATCACCTTCAAACTGAATTAGAAGAAATAAAAAAAGCTGGATTGTATAAGTCTGAGCGAGTAATTGTGAATCCACAATCTGCGGAGATTGAAGTCAGTACGGGAGATAATGTGTTGAATTTTGTGCCAATAATTATTTAGGACTGTCGTCTCACCCTGAAGTCATACAAGCTGCAAAAGATGCAATGGACTCTCATGGTTTTGGAATGTCATCGGTACGTTTTATTTGTGGAACTCAAGATATTCATAAAGAATTGGAAAAGAAGATAGCCGATTTTTATGGAACCGAAGATACGATTTTGTACGCAGCAGCTTTTGATGCAAATGGTGGGGTTTTTGAACCCCTTTTTGGAAAAGAAGATGCTATTATTTCAGATGCTTTGAACCACGCTTCAATTATTGATGGAGTGAGATTATGTAAAGCAGCAAGATACAGATATGCCCACTCTGATATGGCAGATTTGGAAGAGCAATTGATTAAAGCTCAAGAGCAGAGACATAGAATAATTGTTACTGATGGAGTGTTTTCAATGGATGGAGATTTAGCAAAGATGGATGAAATCTGTGCTTTAGCGGAGAAATATGATGCATTGGTAATGACAGATGAATGCCACTCTGCAGGATTTATTGGTAAAACGGGTAGGGGAGTGCCAGAACATTTTGGGGTGATGGACAAAGTAGATATTGTAACTGGAACATTAGGAAAAGCTCTTGGTGGAGCAATGGGGGGTTATACCACAGGTAAAAAAGAAATTATTGATATGTTGAGACAAAGATCTCGTCCGTATTTGTTTTCTAATTCGTTGGCACCAAGTATTGTAGGAGCATCTAACAAAGTGTTTGAAATATTATCGAAAAGCACAGAGTTAAGAGACAAATTGGAATCCAACAAAGATTATTTCAAAGCGAAAATAACAGCTGCAGGTTTTGATATTAAAGAAGGGGATTCTCCAATTGTGCCCATCATGTTGTACGATGCGAAACTTTCGCAGGACTTCAGTAATGAACTATTGAAAGAAGGAATTTATGTTATTGGGTTCTACTATCCTGTAGTGCCAAAAGGAGCGGCAAGAATAAGAGTCCAGCTCTCGGCAGGACACGAAAAAGAACATTTGGACAAAGCAATTGAAGCCTTTACTAAAGTTGGAAAAAAATTAGGAGTAATATAATTGATATGTCAAAATTCGGAAAAAACATATTTAAGCGAGTTATACCAAAATTTACTATGAAGAAATATGCGGTATATGCCTTAGGGGAAATCACTTTATTAGTAGTTGGGATTCTAATTGCTCTTCAAATTAATACCTGGAATGAGAATAGAAAAACAGATTCGGCTTTAAAGCAAATTTTATATACTATTCAATCGGATTTAGCCCAAGATACCGTGGCAGTAAATAGAATGATTTATTTTTTTGATATCCAAGATACGCTTTGTGACAGATTCATCAATAAAGAGGTAACTCTCGAATATATTGAGAATTGCCAGTATTGTAGAAATTTGGTAGCTATGTACCTGCCATTCAATCCGAATAAAAAGGGATATAAACTTCTTGAGAAATTCTCCATTAATCATGAAAAAAGAGACACAGTAGCAGAGGATTTGGATAGATTTTACAACCAAGCTTTGCCATTGATTACTTCATCAAATGAGATGTTGAAGGAAAAAGTAAATAATAATGTTAAATCTTTTGAAGACCAGGATTGGTATGTGGACTATATTCGAGGCAAAATAACTGCTGAAATGAATGATTACTTTGTCAATAGCGAAGATTATAGAAAAAAGGTAGCTACTTATAAGCTCTTTGCTATTTCAAATCATTTATTGATTCTTAAACAGTATAAGCGTTCTGCTAAACTTATTTTGGAAGAGTTAGAAGAGAGGTTGGGAGAATAATTGAATAATGTGATTTATGATTCCTCAAGAAAAAAACAAATATATTAAGAAGGTGGTTTCATGGATGGAGAAAGGTGTGACTAAAGAAGAGTCAAGGGAGAAGCTTAGATTGGAAGGAATTGGTTTTGTTTCCGCTGATACTATTGTAACAAAATCATATAATTTATTACTTAATAAATATACTACTGAAGTCCTTGATTATATTAAGAATAACAAAGAACAGAACATTGAAGATTATGTAGATAAGATTGTTCCTGAAAATTTTTCGAATAAAGTTACTGAGGTAGCGAGCCGCAGAATAACCCGAGTTATAAGAGAACAAATTATCTTTGATTTAGATAATAATGTTCCTATAAAAGGAATACTTGATACTCATCAAAGTACCATTGCCACAAGGAAACAAATTAAACAATGGATAATTGCTTATTTCAAAAATGTAATGAGTAGAGAGATGTTGATTAAAAAATCATTTATGAGAACTGGTGTAATAACTATCTTTTCGGGTTTGCTTTTGGGATTGATATTGTATTTTTATCCTTTAAGAGTCGGTAAATTCACCTTAACTTATCATTTTATATATTTGATTGCAGCTGGACTAATAATGTTTGGCTATGGTTTATTCAAACCAGTTTCTGATTATCCCAAAATGTAAAAATCCAACAGCTGTTGCTAATGGATTTTATTATTTTGTCGGGATGAGAGGATTCGAACCTCCGATCTCTGGTCCCCCAGACCAGCACTTTAACCGGACTAAGCTACATCCCGAAATTTATTTTAACCTAAAAAAGCTTCCTGAACTGATTCAGAAAGCTTTTTTCTTAGTAGCGGGAGCCAGACTCGAACTGACGACCTTTGGGTTATGAGCCCAACGAGCTACCAACTGCTCTATCCCGCGATATATCTTTAATTTATTTTGGAGCGTTTTTGCTGTATTTTGCTACAACTTTTACCGCTTTCTCTACTTGTCCTTTATTGTAATTCAAGTTCTCTTGATTCTTTACAATTTTTTTTGCTACTCTAATTTTCATTTTTTCTTGTTTTATTCGGACTGCAAATATAGGAACTTTTTATTAAATGAGTTAATTGACTATAAGTTTTTTTGATAAATTTATATCTGTTGAGATAATTTGAACAAAATAAATTCCTTTTTCTATTCCAGAGATATTAATTGAGGTTTCATTACCAATAATGTTTTTTGATATAACTAACTTACCTTGAGTTGAATATATGTGTACTTGGTAATTAGGATTGTCAATTCCAGCTATTGAAAAAGTACTTGAAGCTGGATTAGGATAAAGGTTGAGTTTCGCTTCAGTTTTAATTTCTTTTTGGCTTACAGTTACATATTCCAATTTCCACACTTTGTTTGTCACTTGCTGATTTTCAATCATACCTCCAACTATGTATTTTGTGTTTCCAAAATCTGCAATCCCTCTCAAATCCATAGGTAATGAGTCCCCATAAACAAATTTATAACCCAAAGTAGAATCCGAAGGATTGTAATAAATGTTTCTGCCAGTGGCAGGAACTCCGCCCGATCCATTGTAAGCAATTCCATTGTAATTGTAGGTAACTTCAGAACCTCCAAGCCAATTTATTCCTCTTGAGTTTCCAACACATGCTGCGCGATAACAAGCAATTGAAGGGTCAATTATTGAATCACTCCATGTGATTTGAGTTGGATTAACAGGGTTTATTTCTCCAACTCTCAGAATATTTTGAATATTGAATCCGGAGGCACTACTTGCCCCTCCATAATAGTAGATTGTATTTCCAACAATCGTTCCTGATGCCCCAAAAGACTTGTAGGTATTGTTGTTCGGAACAGGATTGCCCACACTCCAAGAATTTGAAATAGGATTGTAAATTTGAACATTAGGAATATTACTTGTGTTATTCCACCCAGTAATTACATAAATCAAGCTATTCTTCCAAACAGCTTGAACATGATCGTCCGTTGCAACCGGAATATTAGTTCCGTCAGACAAATATGAATTTGTATTGATGTTATATCGATGAATTTTATTAGAAGATACTTCATTGCCTCTATTGTCAACATGATAGCCTCCAATAATATAAATGATACTATCAACTGTGCTTGCTCCAGCTGCAATTTTTCCTCTTGTATCGGGCACATCTGGAATTGTATCCCAGGTTTTGGAGGATGTATTATACCTAAATCCTTTTAAATTAATTCCTCTATAATTTTTGAGTGAATCAATTCCACAGAAAGAAAAAACATGAGGAACTCCATTAAGCATAGCACCTGTCACGGCATTGTTGGAAATTTTAAAAGACAAAGGAGTTTCAAGGGACGAAATAAAATCCTGTGATTTTACCACTTTGGTTAAAAATATCAAAGAGAGGGTGAGTATTATGATAATTAACTGTTTCACTTTCTGTATTTCTGGCTTTCGTCATAAACATGTTTCAGAATGGCTAAGTCGTCTTCAGTAAGAGAATTATTTCTTCTATCCATCACACGTTCTGCTGTATCCATTGCTTTGTCAAATCTATACTCCAGAGGCCTTCGTCCTCCCCATGAATAAGAAGGAATGAATTTGGATGGAAAATCTGCACCATAAATATTGGCACTCACACCCACCACAGTTCCAGTATTAAACATGGTGTTAATTGCAGATTTAGAGTGGTCTCCCATTATTAATCCGCAAAATTGAAGTTCAGTGTCTACATATTTACCTTCTGGATAGTTGTAAATATCAACGGATTGATAATTGTTTTTTAAATTAGAATTATTAGTGTCGGCACCTAAATTACACCATTCTCCGAGCACAGAATTTCCTAAAAAGCCATCGTGACCTTTGTTGGAATATCCTTGTATTACGCAGTTATTAACCTCTCCACCCACTTTTGAATAAGGACCAATAGTAGTAGCTCCATATATTTTGGCTCCCATTTTTATCACGCCATTTTCGCATAATGATATAGGTCCTCTTAGAATACTTCCTTCCATTACCTCTGCTCCTTTGGCAATATAAATTGGTCCAGTAGTGGAATTCAAAATGGCACATTCTACTTTTGCACCTTCTTCAATATAAACTTCGTCTCCTAAAATTTGATTCGTATCAGAAGCGTCAACAAAAGTTTTTTCTTCTTTGATTAATTCGATGTCAGCACGAATAGCTTGGTCATTCAATTTGAATATATCCCAAACATTCTCAATTTGTAAAAATTCTGCTTTGGTTTCAACCATCTTGTATTCGCTCAAAGCTTCTTCCAAATTATCGGAATTAAGCGGCAAAGGATTTATCGCAATCACTTTTCCTTTTGAGGTTAAAATCTGCTTGTTCTTTAATTCTAATAAGCTGCTCATTAAATCATCTGAAGGCAAAATGGAGCCATTTATTCCAATTGCATTTTCTTCTGAAGGAGAACCGAATTTATTGGATAAATAATCCTGTGTTTTGACTTGAATAGGATTTTCAATGTAGTGTCCCCATTTTTCTTTAATTGTCAAAATCCCCACTCTTAACTCAGATACAGGCCTTGTATAGGTTAATGGGAGTAGGTTTTTGTGGTAAATTCCATCAAATAAAATGATATTCATAAGTCTTTGTATTTAAGATAATAAACTTGCCATCTCCTCTTGAATTGCTTTCGCTTTTTCGCCAGCTTTTTCCGCAAAATCTTCTCCATCGCTCGCATAAATAATTCCTCTCGAAGAGTTTACAAGTAAACCACAATCGGCAGTCATTCCATATTTTACGACTTCTGGTAAACTTCCTCCTTGGGCACCAACACCAGGTACTAACAGAAAGTGATTCGGAATTATTTTTCTGATTTCTTGTAGCATTTCAGGTCGTGTGGCTCCAACCACATACATCATGTTTTGTTCGTTCCCCCAATCTTTGGAGGTAGAAAGTACTTTTTCAAAAACATATTCCCCGCTTTCCAGTTTTTGCAATTCAAAATCATCTGCTCCCTTGTTGGAAGTCAAAGCCAATAAAATCGCCCATTTATCTTTATGTTTTAAATAAGGTTTTACTGAATCACTTCCCATATAAGGTGCTACGGTTACCGAGTCAAAATCATAAGTGTCAAAAAAAGTATTGGCATAATATAAACTGGTATTTCCAATGTCTCCTCTCTTTGCATCTGCGATAGTAAAATGTGAGTCTGGAATATACTCAATTGTTTTTTGTAAACTTTCCCAGCCTTTTGTTCCCAACATTTCATAGAATGCAATGTTAGGCTTGTAAGCTACACAATAGTCTTTAGTAGCGTTAATTATTTGTTTATTGAATTCAAAAATAGGGTCTTCCAATTCCAACAGATGTTTTGGAATTTTAGCCAAATCCGTATCTAATCCCACACATAAGAAGGATTTTTTTGTTTTGATTTGGTTTACTAATTCTTGGTAGTTCATGTTGGCTCGTTTTATTCTTGTTACTGGTTGCAAGTTGCTGGTTGTTCTCGATACAATGTCGATTGAAAAAATCTAAATCGCTCGAACTGACAAAAGCTGCCTGTCAGTTCGAGTGTTTTGTTCCGTTTTTCACGGAGCAAAATGTATCGAGAACTAAGCCTCAGCCCCCTCCTTCATTCTTTCGGCATTATCTGCCATTTTCAAAGCTTCTGATATTTCAGCAATATCTCCATTTATGATATTGGGTAGATTATATAAAGTAAGGTTTATTCTGTGATCAGTTACTCTCCCTTGAGGATAGTTGTAAGTTCTTATTTTTGCTGATCGGTCACTTGAAGAAACCAATGATTTTCTGTTTGCAGCATCGCTTTCCAGTTTCTTCTGAAGCTCCATTTCATAGATTCTTGATCTTAAAACAGACAAAGCCTTGTCATAGTTTTTTAATTTTGATTTCTGATCTTGACATTGAGCTACAATTCCTGTTGGAATATGAGTCAAACGTATCGCTGAGTATGTTGTATTTACTGACTGTCCACCTGGTCCAGATGAGCAATAAGAATCTACTCTTAAGTCAGATTTTTTAACTTCTACATCAAATTCTTCGGCTTCAGGCAAAACGATGACAGACGCGGCTGAAGTATGCACTCTTCCTTGAGTTTCCGTTTGAGGAACTCTTTGTACACGATGAACTCCCGATTCGTATTTCATTTCTCCATAAACATCAGCTCCTGAGATTTCAAAAATAATTTCTTTGTATCCTCCATTTGTTCCATCTGCGGTGTCAACAATATCAACTTTCCATCCTTTTCCAGAGGCATATTTTGTATACATTCTATGCAAATCGCCTGCAAAAATACTAGCTTCGTCTCCACCTGCTCCTGCACGGATTTCAACTACAACATTTTTCGCATCTTCTGGGTCTTTTGGGATTAGTAGAACCTTAATTTCTTCGTTTAATTCTTCAAGTTGACTTTCGCAATCGGCTAATTCTTCTTTAGCCATTTCAACAAAATCAGGATCAGATTCATTCTTGATTATATCCTTGTTGTTCTCGATATTGGAAGTAAGACTCTTTAACTTATCCAATGCTTTTACCACATCTTCTAAGTCCTTGTATTCCTTGGTGAGTTTTACATATTGTTTCATGTCCGAAATAATCTCGGGATCTACTATTTTCTTCCCGATCTCTTCCCAACGTTCCTTAATTAATTCTAATTTCCCTATTATGTTAGACATGCTGTTTTATTTATTGTAAATGAATTCTCCAAACTCTGACTTAATAGTCAATTGCTTGGTGTGTTGTGAGTTTGAAGTGTTTAATTCTTCAACTCTTCCAATTAGTTGAGCTTCAACTCCAAAAGAATTAGAAATGTCTATAATCGATTGAGCTATCTCTTCAGGAACATAGAGTTCCATTCTGTGTCCCATATTGAATACTTTGTACATTTCCTCCCAGCTTGTTCCTGATTCGGATTGTATTAAGTTGAAAAGCGGAGGTAATTTGAACATGTTGTCTTTTACTACATGAACATTGTCACAAAAGTGTAATACCTTAGTTTGTGCTCCACCACTACAATGTATCATTCCATTGATTTCCTTTCTATGGGTATCCAATATTTTTTTAATAATTGGTGCATAAGTTCGAGTAGGGGATAGGACTAATTTTCCTGCATCTATTGGACTGTTTTCAACAGAATCTGTTAGTTTTTTACTTCCCACATATACCAAATCACTTGGTACTGCTGGATCAAAACTTTCTGGAAATTTCTCCACTAAGTATTTATTGAACACATCATGACGAGCGGAAGTTAATCCGTTGCTTCCCATTCCACCGTTATATTCAGTTTCGTAGTTCGCCTGTCCAGATGAACTTAACCCAACAATAACATTGCCTGGCTTAATATTGTTTTCGATTACGTCTGTCTTTTTCATTCGGCAAGTAACCGTAGAATCTACGATTATTGTTCTTACCAAATCACCAACATCAGCTGTTTCTCCGCCAGTTGAGTAAATGTTTACTCCCCATTTTTTTAAGTCTTCTAATAATTCTTCAGTTCCATTGATGATAGCTGAAAGTACTTCTCCGGTAATTAGGTTTTTATTTCTGCCAATTGTTGAAGAAAGTAAAATATTATCCGTTGCTCCAATGCATAATAAATCATCAATATTCATGATAAGCGCATCTTGTGCAATTCCTTTCCAAACCGAAACATCACCAGTCTCTTTCCAATACATATAGGCCAAAGCAGATTTTGTTCCTGCTCCATCGGCATGCATAACAATACAATAGTCATCATCATTTCCAAGATGGTCAGGAACTACTTTGCAAAAGGCATTTGGAAAAACTCCCTTGTCAATGTTTTTGATTGCTGCATGGACATCCTCTTTTCCTGCTGATACTCCTCGTTGGTTATATTTTACGTCTGACATTTTAGTGTTTGTTCAATTGTATTGATGGTACAAAAGTAACCATTATTTGTGGGATTCTTTTCTCACTTTTTTGTAAATAAAAAAGCATCCCTATCTAATGATAAGAATGCTTTATAATATTTATGTTAAGCTATTTTTTTGGTTGTGGTATCACCGAGAAGGTTGTTCTTCTGTTTAATTGGTGATATTCCTCAAATTTAGTTGGGTTACTTGTTTTTAATCCTGTAATCATATCACAACCTAAAGTAATATCTTTTCCGTTTTCAGTAATAACTCTTGGCTGAGATTCTCCGAATCCCATTGCCACCAATCTACTTCTATCAATTCCTTTACTAATTAAGTAATCCACACAGGCTTGAGCTCTTTTTTGAGATAAAATTCTGTTAGGTTCATCACCACCTCTACAATCCGTATGAGCTTCAAGTTGAACTTTAATCGTTGGATTATCAATCATGATATTGTATAAGAATAATAATGAATCGGCAGAGTTTACTTGAGGTGTGTTTACAAATATTGCTGTTGCAAATTCGTATTGTACTTCAGGCATGATAATTGGCTTGCATCCAATAGCACATAATAACTCAATATCTTCATAGAAAGTTTCATTACAATAATCACCAATAGTGGTTCTTTTTGATTTCTTTTTCAACCAGAATTTACCGTCTTTTTCGTGAGAATACTCTAAAGTGTAATTAACACCTTTTTTTATGTATCTTCCTTTTCCTCTTTTTCCGAATTCAAAGTTTCCTTCTGAATCTGCTTTAATTGTTGCTGTAGATCCATCAGAACCAGTCAAGATAACAGTTGCTCCTGCAAGAGGTTCTTTCGTGTCTTGATCTCTTACTCTTCCTTTGATTGTAAGCGCACATTCTGGCAGACTAAACTTGTAGATATCTGATTTTAAATCTTGCTCATTTCTTCCCATTCGGCTTGAAGAAAAATAACCAGAATTATCAGTGATATAAGTAATTCCATGATCATCTCTTGATGAATTAATTGGAACTCCCATGTTTACAGGTTTTTCCCATTTATTAGTGTTTCCAACCCTTGTTGCTTTGAAAATGTCTAATCCTCCTACTCCAGGTAATCCATTAGATGAGAAGTACAAACTTCCATCTTTACCCATAGTTGGGAATTTTTCGTCAGCTGCAGTATTGATTTGAGGTCCTAAGTTCATTGGATTGCTCCATTCTTTTGATCTTTTATTGTAAGCAGATACCCATAAATCTTTACCTCCATGTCCTCCAGGCATATCACTTGAGAATATTAGAAATGTTCCTTTTCTGTCCGTTGCAGGATGACCTTCAGAATATCCCATTGAATCAGATAACTCAATTAATACCGGTGTTTTCCAGCTCTTTCCTTTCACATCAGTAGTATAAATTTTACATCCTTGATTTTCATTTTTTACCGACATACATCTTGTAAAAAACATACTCTTTCCATTATTATACATTACTGCTGAACCTTCGTGGTCTTTGGTGTTTACACCTTCACCAACTGAAACAGGCTCTCCAAAGTTACCTTGTCTGTCGGCTCTAGTTACAAATAAGTCTGTATAATTTTCTTTGAAAGTTTCATCGTCATCACCTCCAGTAGAAGATTTTCTTGTTGAAGCAAAAATGAATTGTTCTCCTCTTTTGTCGAACTTAGTAAATGACCAATCGTAGTATTCTGAATTTAACTCTTTTACTGCTTCTACTTTATGTTTTGTAGGGTTTGCGATAATATCATTCACTTTTTTGATAGCTTTCATTCCATCTTTAGCAACAGCATCTTTTGGGTTCTTTTTTAACCCCATTTCATAATTTTTCTTGGCTTTTTTATATTCTCCAAATTGCATTTGCATTTGAGCAAGTCGAGTATATAAGTCTGGTTCGTTTCTTTCGTATTTGAACCTCAAAGCTCTTTCATAATAACTCTTAGCTTTGGCATTATTATCAACACTTTGGTAGGAAACTCCTAATTTATAGGTAATAAACCCCTTCTCTTTTGACCCCTTAGCTTTTGGATAAGCTTTTTCAAAAAGTTCAATAGCTTCTGCAAACTTATCTTCATTAAATGCCTTTTCAGCATTTTTTGTGTTTTTACTAAAGTACTTGACCTCTTTTTTCTTTTGTGCTGTTAACGTTATCGAAAACATAAGGAATAAGGCAAGGAATAGATTAATTTTCTTCATAAACATGAATTTTTTCTTTTTAAGTAATACTGACGAAAATAATAATAATTTTCGTTATTAAAAATTTTAATTGATTATTAATTAGAACACCAAAGTGCGGATTGGTTACAAAATAATTTTAAAATTTTGCAATTAGCTTTAAATTGATAATTCTGGAAGTAAGCCTATTTGGTATGGCATATTGTCTTCCATTAGTGGCTTGAATAAAGTTATAGGAGACTGTATTGTCTATTCCCAATAGGTTGAAAATTTCAAGGCTTAGTGATAATTGCTTTATGTTTTGAAGTCTTGATCCTTTTTTTGCTGGGTATTTTTCTGAAATAAAATCTTTGATAAATCCTATGTCAGCCCTTAGATACCTTGGTGTTCTTGGAATAAAAGAATTGTTTTCATAAGCAGGATTAGTTAACTGAGATTTTTTTAAATAAGGAAACCCTGTATTGTAAATGAATGACATGTTTACTTTGAATTTGTCCCATTTTACTTTTTCAGTATTCCACGTTGAAGGCATTATATCTTGAAAAAACAAGCCAAATGACATTCTTTGATCGGTTGGTCTTGGAAGATAGCCAGGGTAATAAGCGATCGAATCTACTGCTATATCATTAGAAGTAAAACCAGGAATTATTGTGTCTCCATCAGAATTCAGATAAGTTTGATACACATCATTATTAATATCGATTTTGGTTTGCATAAAAGAAATTGTAGCCCATGACTCTAAGTCTTTTATGAATTTTCCATTTAGTTTTAAATCAATTCCGGTAGAATAGGCTTTTGCATTATTTTCTGCTAAATATCTTAATCTCACATTATCAACATCATAAGGAATAATTCTGTCCATGAGTTTGAAGTAAACTTCTGAAGTTAATTTAAAATCTCTTTCCCAAGCTTGGAAAACATAATCAGAACCTAAAATGAAGTGCAAGGAACGCTGAGCTTGAATATTTCTATTCAAACTTCCGTCAAGTCTTCGGTATTCTCGATAGAATGGAGGTTGTTGGTAAACCCCTACTGCAGCTCTGAAAGCTAAGTCTCTTTGTAGTATATCTCCAGAATCATTAAGGTGAAACAACAAAGGGCGGTATTTCATCGAAAATCTTGGGCTGACAATAAATTCGTTGTTAAAAGTCCAATAATTTGCTCTAACTCCAGCTGTGAAAATCAATAACTTAGTTCCGTTAAGTACACTGTCAACTTTGATTTCATTGCTATCAATGATTTTGGTTTTTTGTAAATGATAAGAAGTCTTTGAAGGTTTAGTCCATGTGTTTTGAACATAAGCGGAAAATCTTCCTGTCTCAACGGTATTTTTTGCTCTTACAACATTGTCGAGATACAATAATTGATAAGGCTGTGCGCTGGAGTCGGTATAACCTACTGAATCTGATTGTCTGGGAGCTATAAAGCCAGTGGAATCTCTAAAATCCCATTCTTTTATTTTGTCGTTAATAATGTCGTATTGTGCTTTTGCACCCCATTGTAAGTTGCTTTTTTTAAATCTCCTTGCTCCTCTGTGCGAAAGAGTGGTTACGGTTGCGTCCAATGTATTTCTTGCATGTCTCAGGAAACCACCAACTCCCAGATTAAAAGCAACATCTCCAAAATTATCTTTCCCTGGGTCTCTTTCTAATTCATCGAGAAAATACTGACCTTCCACATCGTATTTTTCTTCTTGATAGGTATTAAAAGCAGAAGCTGTAAAAATTAAATCCGTAGAATCATTAGGCGTAAATTTACTGCTGAAAGCTCCAGTTAAAGTCTGAAATTGAGTAATTTCACTTCCGTCAAAGAAGACGGTAAATCGTAAAGCTTGATTGATTGAACCAAAACTTGTTTCTCTATTTTCAGGAACAACCTGATATCTATTGAGTGCATAATTTCCAAGAAAAGAATGTTCCCAGTTTTCAGAAGGTGTGTAGGTTATGTAGGTTTGAAAATCACCAAAAAATGGGCGGTACTCCCCTTTAGTGTCTAATGCTCCAAATAGATATCTGTTGGTTCTTAATCTTACCGCAGATATTTGAGTCCATAATTGATTTTCTGATATTCCTTCTACATGAGCGTTTACACCTAATAAACTTGCGTAAACAGAACCTCCAAATTTAGTGGGTTTTTTGTACCTAATGTCAAGAACAGAGGATAGCTTGTCGCCATATTTGGACTGAAATCCTCCTGCAGAAAACTGAATATTTTCGACCATACTTGAGTTAATAAAACTCAATCCTTCTTGCTCTCCTGAACGTGCCAAGAATGGTCGATATATTTCCATATCGTTCACGTAGATTAAGTTTTCTTCAAAATTTCCTCCACGGACATTGTAGCCTGAGCCCAATTCGCTGTTTTTGGTAGCACCAATTTCTTGACCCATTCGCACTAAAAAATCTCCAGTTGTTGCTGCTCCGTCAAAATCAATATTTTCTAATTCTAAAACCGTTTCATTAATTCTTCTCGATTTCACAATGTAGGCAGGCAAAACTCTATATTTAAAAACAGGAAGAATTACCTTAACTTGATTGGGAGCTAACTTGTATTTTAGGTTTTTCGTTTTGTATGCTGCATGAGAAAATCTTAGTTTAAATTCTTCATTTGCGGGAACAGTTAAACTAAATTTCCCTAAAGAATCGGTGGCTGTTCCAGTCTCAGTTCCTGAAATCGAGATATTCGCATTTCGAACTGTGTACCCAAATTCGTCAATTAGCTTTCCTTTAATTGTTGCATTAGATTGAGAAAACCCAAAAAATGGCAAAAAAAAGAAAAGTATTAATAAGGGGTTTTTCATTGAAATCAAAAGTAATAAATTGAATGATTTTATTGAGGTTGAACATCAATTTCTTTCATCAATATTGCTAAACGGTTATGCTCTTTTTTTATTTTGATTGTCAATGGTATTTCTTAAATTATCAACTTGTGGAGTGTGGTGTCGCAAATGATTTATCATAAAAGACAAAGTTTGATTCAGGCTCAATCTTCCCGCTTTCGGATGTTTAAAGATGGCTTTGTTCATTTTGTCAGTTGGAAATGTTTCCACTGTTTTAATCAAATACAAACGAGCATTGTCCCATTTTTCCTTAAGTTCTTGATAAGTCGCTCCGTTTTCAGGTTCTCCCAAAACAGCTGGAACTTTAAATTTCTTATTGGATTTTAATCTATTGTTTAGCAACTTGCTGTATAGCCTGTTCTTCAGGTTTATTTTTGGTTGCTCTTCAATATTCTTTAATTTGTGATTAACATATTTGTTTACTCCAGTTTCTGATTCAATAAGATGTTCAATTACCTGACAAATAGACCATTGTTTTTCTGAAGGCTTGAAATTAATTTCTTCTTTGGAATAGTTTTCAATCGATTTGAGAATGTTTTCCTTCTGATTGGAAAGCTCGATATACTTTAATATTAGTTTGTTTGTTCTCAAAGATAAGTCTGAATTTATAAGGGTATTAAGGTAATACTATCTTCTAAACTAATCAAATCATCGGCAAGATTTTTGATGAGATTGGCATGATAAAATTCCAACACATTGCTTTTTCTTTCTTGAAAAGTTCCAGAAGGAAAAATTGATTCTTTTATTGCTTTTATCCTGTTTATCGCGACTTCATGATTTACTTTTTCGGCTTTAGTTACCTTTTTTTGAATTTTGTTAAAAGAGTTTTGAGCTCTTTTTAATTCAGCAATTACTGATTTTTCCAAACTAAAATCTATCTGAGTAGCTTTGTCTTTAGCAATTTCAAATACCTTTTCTATTTCCGAAATTTCTTTTTCAAATGAAATTTCAGAAGCATCATTTACATACTTCGAAATTAATTCATCTTCGGGTTTGAAATAGTGTTTCAATTCAAAAGGCAATTGATCTATTTTTTTCTGGATTTTACTTTCCATCAAAATTGCGGAGTTTCGCAAAACAAGAGTAGGAAAACTAACCTTTAATGAGTCAAATGTCTCCTTCAGTTGCAGCCAATAAGCCAATTCTCCGGGTCCACCAATGTAAGCAAGATTGGGTAGAATTTTTTCTTGATATACTGGTCTTAAAATTACATTTGGACTGAATTTTTCAGGATGATTTTCAAGTTCAAGAAGAATTTCCTTTTCGTTAAACTTTTTGTTTGTGTTTAAAATTTGGTAACTATTACCTTCCTTTACTATTCTTTCTCTTAATCCATTTTCTTGATAAAACAAGTTGATTTCACGAGGATTGACTTGAGTTTTATAACCTTTTTCAAAAAGTTTTGTACTCGAATTACTGACGCTGTCAAAAGAAACGGAATCAATAAGTTCGTTTTTGAAAATTGGAATCATTTCCTTTTTCAACGCTTTAGAATCTGCATCAATAGTTACTACTCCATATTCACCAAATAAATCGTCAATCATTTTTCGGTGCGCTTCAGCTAAATTGGAAGAAGAGGAATAATATGTTTTTAAGTTTCTGAAGAGTTCACTATCAATTTTTTCTTCCACTTGATTTAAAAATGATTGGATGTCATTAAGTTCAAATCTACCCACAGGACCCGATTGTTTTGAGTCCCAAGTTAATTTTTCATTTTTAAAATAAATATGATTTATTTCTTCAAAATCATGGTCCTCAGTTGCCATCCAAAATACGGGAACAAAATCATTGTCAGGATAATGTTCTTTTAGTTTTCTTGTGAGGTTTATTGTTGAAACAATTTTATATAAAGAATACAAAGGTCCGGTGAATAAACAAATTTGATGACCTGTAGTAACCGTGAAAGTATTGTTCGATTTAATCAGCTCAATATTCTCTATTGAATTGATATTCATTCCTTTGTTTTGTTCTAATAGTTGCTTAACTAATAGATCTCGATTTACTTCTACTCGGTTATTGATTGTATCCTTAAAATTTTTAATTTTAGGAAATTCTCCATAAAACTCCTTCAGCTTTTCTGGATTATAAACATAGTCAGAAATTAGTTTAGAAAGTGAGTTTACCTCTTTGAAAAATATTTTGTCCGCCATAAATTAAAATTCTTTTAAGGATTCTTTCATTATTTCGTGAAGTAAGTTAATGTCAATGTCTTCATTTGGGTTAATTGTAATGGCTTTCATTTTTTTTCTGCTTCCAATCTCTAATTCTGGTCGGTCTATATGCAAGCTTCTTACAAAAGTAACGTAAGGAAGAGTGGTTGTTTTATCTTTCCAAAGATAACAAAACGGTTTTCCTTTGTAATAAAAGAATGGGAGTTTGTATTTCCATTCCTCAGTAAATTCAGTTGAATAATCCATAATTATTTTACGTAAAGCAAGGAAGCAACTTTTGTTGGGTTCAGGAAGTTTTTCGTAAAATTCAAGTAAATCATTCATAATTCTTAAAAGTAAAACAAATTAGAGGTGTTAACAATTATTTTTTGTGAATTAGCTTTTAGTTTAGATAAAGCATTTTAACTTTGAGTACACTAATTTATTACTATGAATTTTTCTTCTAAGCTTTCAAAAGATGTTCAACTCGAACTATACAAAGCTCTTATTAAACCTCGAATGATTGAGGAGAAAATGTTGATTTACCTTCGTCAGGGAAAAATCTCTAAATGGTTCTCTGGAATAGGACAAGAAGCAATTTCTGTAGGATGCACTATGGCAATGGAGAGTGATGAGTTTATTCTTCCGATGCACAGAAATTTAGGAGTTTTTACTTCGCGAGAAATGGAATTAGAAAAATTATTCTTACAATTTCAAGGGAAGAGTGGAGGATTTACCAAAGGAAGAGATCGATCTTTTCACTTTGGTTCAATTGAGCATCATATTGTAGGAATGATATCGCATTTGGGTCCTCAACTTGGAATAGCTGATGGAATTGCATTAGGTAATTTACTCAAGAAAAATAATAAAACGACATTAGTTTTTTCTGGAGATGGAGGAGCAAGTGAAGGAGATTTTCATGAAGCTTTGAATGTGGCTGCTGTCTGGAAATTACCTGTAATATTTGTAGTAGAAAATAATCAGTGGGGGTTGTCAACTCCATCTAATCAACAGTTTGCTTGCAAGCAATTTATTGACAAAGGTATTGGTTATGGAATGGAGGCAGTGCAACTTGATGGAAACAATGTAGTTGAAGTATATGAAGGGATTTCAAAAATTAGAAAGAAAATCATTGAGAATCCTCAGCCTGTTTTAGTGGAATGTATGACTTTTAGGAGAAGAGGACATGAAGAAGCATCGGGAACAAAATATTACCCAGAGGGATTAATTGAAAATTGGGAAAAGAAAGACCCGGTAGACAATTACGAAAAATATCTAATAGAGCAAGGTATTTTGACTACAGAAATGGCTGAAGAGCTTAAAGATGAAATAACGAAAGAAGTTTCGGAAAGTTTTAAAAGAGCTACTGCCCAGGATAGAATTACTCCAAATACTGAGTTGGAATTGGAAGAAAGATTTGCTGCTCATTCATTCAATTCTGTTGTTCCTTCTGGAAATAAAAAGGAAATGAGATTAATTGATTCGGTTTCTCACGCTATGGATTTGGCTATGGAAAAGTATCCTAATTTGGTTCTGATGGGACAAGATATTGCGGATTACGGAGGAGTGTTCAAAGCAACAGAGGGGTTTTTAGAGAAGTTTGGAAGTGAAAGAGTGCGAAATACTCCACTTTGTGAGTCTGCAATTGTTGGAGCTGCATTGGGACTCAGTATTAATGGACAGAAAGCCATGATGGAAATGCAGTTCTCTGATTTTGTCACTGTTGGATTCAATCAAATAGTAAATAATTTAGCAAAAATTCATTACCGATGGGGGCAAAATGCCGATGTTGTTATTAGAATGCCAACCGGTGGAGGAGTTGCTGCAGGTCCTTTTCACTCGCAAAGTACTGAGGGATGGTTTTTTCATACACCTGGATTAAAGATTGTTTATCCATCCACAGCAAGAGAAGCAAAAGGATTGTTGTTAGCTGCTTTTGAAGATCCAAACCCAGTATTGTTTTTCGAGCATAAAGGACTCTACCGTTCGATTAGTGAAGAAGTTGAGGAAGACTATTTCAATATGGAAATAGGAAAAGCTAATGTAGTTGCAGAAGGAAGTGAAGTCACGGTTGTGACTTATGGTTTGGGAGTTTATTGGGCAAAAGATTTACAAAAAAATAATCCAGATGTTTCGATAGAAATCGTGGATTTAAGAACTTTGAGTCCATTGGATACAGAGACAATTTATAACTCGGTAAGAAAAACTGGAAAAGTTATAGTGTTGCATGAAGCGAACCAAACTGGAGGAGTAGGAGCTGAAATTGCTACTTTGATCAATGAAAATTGTTTTGAATATTTGGATGCTCCAATCCGCAGATTGGGAAGTTTGGATACTCCTGTTCCTTTTGCTTCTGAGTTAGAACAAAACTTTTTCCCATTAGAAAAATTGCAAAAGACGTTAATAGAATTAATGGACTATTAAAATGAAAAGAGTATACTTTACATATATAGTTTTTTTGATTGTTGGTTGTAAATCCTATGTCTTGACTGATGTGAAAAATGAAAACATCTCGGTAACCCAATCTTTTTCAGCGGATTCGACTCTTATACATATCATTGAACCCTATAAGAACAGCTTGGATTCCTCGATGAATGAAGTGTTGGCAATTTCTGAATTGGAAATGACCACGGGCAGTCCAGAAGGTTTGTTAGGAAATTTTGTTTGTGATTTGTCTTTGGAGATTGGAAATGAGTATTTTGAAAAAATATACAAGGATAAAGCAGATTTTGTTATTCTAAATAATGGGGGGCTAAGAACATTTTTACCCAAAGGTGAAGTCACAAGAAGAAAGTGCTATGAAATTATGCCTTTTGAAAACGAATTGGTAGTAGTAACATTGTCGGCTGAAAATGCAAATGAATTATTCGGTTATATAGCTAAGAAATCCGTTAAGGTAGGGTCGAGAAAGCAAGGTGTACCAATTTCTGGAAACGTTAAAGTGTTATTGAATGATAAGTTTCCTAAAGATATTTATATCAATGAATCACCTTTTGTTGGGAAACAATACAAAGTAATTACTACAGATTATTTGGCAAATGGCGGAGACAATATGTCGTTTTTTAAGAATCCTATCAATAGTCAAAAATTAGGCATTAAACTAAGGGATGCGATTATATTGAAATGTGAAAGAGAAACTGAAAACGGCAAAAAATTGATTGCAGAATTAGATAAAAGAATAAGTTATGTCGAGTAGAAGAGAATTTTTACAAAAATCACTTGTTTTGGCTGGAGTACTTCCTCTTACTGAAAGTTACGCTAACTCTATGGTTAAGAAGGATGAGATGATCAAAATCACTATTCTTCATACTAATGATATGCATAGTCATATTGAGCCTTTTGCAAAGAATCATAAAAGATATGCTGGAAAAGGAGGAATGCAGAATAGATTCAATTTAATCAATAAAGTTCGTAAAGAGTCACCAAATACATTGCTGTTTGATTGTGGAGACATATTTCAAGGAACTCCTTATTTTAATAAGTTTGGTGGCGAATTGGAGTTGAAGCTAATGAGTAAAATGGGTTATGATGCCGCAACAATGGGAAATCATGACTTTGATAATGGGTTAAATGGCTTTTTGAAAGTTCAAAAAAATGCAAAGTTTCCATTTATTTGTTCTAATTATGATTTTTCTGACACCATGCTTAAAGACAAAACTATCCCGTTCAAGATTTTTTACAAATCTGGACTTAAAATTGGTGTATTTGGATTGGGAATAAAATTAGAAGGGTTGGTTGACAAAAAGTTATATGGAGCAACGGTTTATCAAGATCCAATAATTTCAGCTCAAAAACATGCGGATGTATTAAACGAAAAACACAAATGTGACCTCGTAATTTGTCTTTCACATTTAGGTTATAATTATGAAGAAAAAAAGGTGTCTGATAGAGTGTTAGCTACTCAAACTTCGGGTATTGATTTAATACTTGGAGGTCATACGCATACTTTTTTGAAAAACGCTGAAAAAATTAAAAATAAAAAAGGTAAATTTGTGCTTGTAAACCAAGTAGGCTGGGCAGGTGTGAATTTAGGAAAGGTCGATTTTTATTTTAACAAAACCTCGAAAAAGCGTATTAATTTACACTCAAAAAATGCATCTTATTTGGAAATAAAATAATTATCCCGCACCCTAAAAAAAAACTTACTGTGCAACCCCAAATTCATTTTGTTTTTAACTTTTTTTTGTCAATATTTGTTCCGTCTTAACGGGGTAGCATTTTATGCTTTGAAAATTGACAAATTATCACTAAATTGTGGTTCAAATTTTTAAACTCTCAAAGACAAGAATTTAGAAATTCAAATTATTTTAGGAAATTATATGAAAAAAAACCATGTAACCGTTTGGGAGAATTGTCTGAGTGTTATCAAAGATAACATTAGCCTTCAGGGATACAAAACTTGGTTTGAACCTATAGTGCCTGTTAAGTTAAAAAATGATGTATTAACCATACAAGTTCCTTCTCAATTTTTTTATGAGTGGTTGGAAGAACATTACATCTCTTTACTTAAAAAAACAATCAAAAGAGAAATAGGATCTGAAGGTAGATTGGAATACAGTATAGTTATGGATACGAATTTGAGAAATTCAAAGCCATATACTGTTAATTTTCCTGCTAAAACGAACAATTCTTTAAAGAATAAGTCCATTAACATTCCTCTGAACGTAAGTAAAAGTACAATCAGAAACCCGTTTGTTATTCCTGGACTGAAAAAGATTAATGTAGATGCAAATCTTAATTCATCTTATTCTTTTGAAAACTTTATTGAAGGAGAATGTAACCGATTGGCAAGGTCTGCAGGGTATGCTGTTGCAAGTAAACCAGGTGGAACTTCTTTTAACCCATTGTTAATTTATGGTGGAGTAGGTTTAGGTAAAACTCATTTGGCGCACTCAATAGGTATTGAAATCAAGAATAACAATCCAGATAAGATTGTTTTATATGTATCCTCAGAGAGGTTTACTCACCAATTTATTGATTCTGTTAAGAACAATGAAACCAATGATTTTATTCATTTCTATCAAATGATAGATGTATTAATCATTGATGATATTCAGTTTTTTGCAGGAAAAGAGAAGACACAAGATGTTTTCTTCCACATATTTAATCATTTACATCAAACAGGTAAGCAGATAATATTAACATCTGATAAAGCTCCTGTTGATATGCAAGGTGTCGAACAAAGGCTCCTTTCAAGATTTAAATGGGGATTATCAGCAGATTTGCAATCGCCAGGCTTGGAGACAAGAATCGCTATTTTAAAGAAAAAAATGTATCAAGACGGAATTGAACTTCCAGAAGATGTTATTGAATATTTGGCGTATAGTATTACTACAAATGTACGTGAATTGGAAGGGGCATTGATTTCTCTTATAGCACAGTCTTCGTTGAACAAGAAAGCTGTAACGCTTGACTTGGCTAAGCAGATGATTGATAAGTTTGTAAAAAATACTGCGAGAGAAGTTTCTATTGATTACATCCAGAAAGTGGTTTCTGATTATTTCAATATGCCTGTTGAGTTAATGAAATCTAAAACCAGAAAGAGAGAGATTGTTCAAGCAAGACAAATTTCAATGTACTTTTCAAAGAAATTGACTAAGTCATCTTTGGCAAGTATTGGAATGCAGTGTGGAGGAAAAGATCACGCTACAGTGCTTCATGCATGTAAAACAGTGAATAACTTGCAGGATACTGACAAACATTTTAGAAAATACATTACTGACCTTGATAAGAAGTTAAACTTATCCTAAACAAAAAAAAACGAACCACTAAAAAAGTCCCGATAACTTTCAGTTATTGGGACTTTTTGTTTCAACCCTATTTTTAAGTAACTCATTCATTTTTATAAATCCTTGTTTGGTTTCGTTCAGTAATTTGTTTTTAAAAAATGGAACTAATATCCCCGTAAATTCTTCTTTTTGAATAAATAAACAGCCTTTTTCCTGTTTTATTATTTCGAAAGAATGTTTCCCATCGAATAATCCTTTTATGAATAGTTTGCCAAGCCATACGAGCTTTTTATTTGGAACCGATTCTAATACAATAGGCTTGAATTTCATATTGTTAATAGATGCTTTAAGTTGATTACCCAATTCTGGGGTTCCTTTAATTGAGGTTATGAATGGATTCCAATAAGGATATGAGCTGAAATCGATAAGTTGTTTCCAGATTTCGTCTGGAGTTGCGTTAATTTGAATTTGTGTTTTAAGTTCTAATGACATAGTTTGTTATTTTGATTAAGACAAAATAACGAGTGTTTGACTCAACAACTCTTGATATAAATCAAGAAATTTGTTTTTTTCTTATTCTACTTAATGTCTCTGGGGTCATTCCTAACATGGACGCAATATACTGGAGAGGAACTATATTAAATAATTCCTTTTTTGATTCGTAGAGTAAATTGTATCGCTCTTCGGTTGAAAGCGATAGAAAAGAAAAAACTCTGTCTTCTAAAATTAGAAAACACTTTGCAATAAATTGTTTTTCTAATAACTGCCAAGTAGGTAGTAATTCGTTCAATTTATTATAGTTAGACTTTGATATGGTGTAAAATTTACAATCCGATATTGTTTGAATATTCCATCTTGAGTATGTGTTGAAAACTAAGCTTGACAGGTCCGTTACGAATTCTGATGGTGATGAAATCCACTGTGTTACCTCTTTTCCATTTTCATGTTTATAGATTCTTACATAACCAGAAATTATAAAATTAAGGCTATCACATTTTGAATTTTCTCTACAAATAAACTCGTCTTTTTTTAGTTGGGTAACTTGAAAAAGTTTTTCTACTTCTTCTAAATCATTAACTCTAATATTAAAATAATTGTGAATGTATGACTGTAGTTCATTCATTAAACCGAGACTGCAGCTTTAATATGAGGGTGTGGGTCGTAATTTACCAATTCAAAATCTTCATAAGTAAAATCAAAAATTGATTTTATTTCTGGATTTAACTTCATTGTCGGCAATGGTCTTGGTTCCCTTGAGAGTTGTAACTCTGTTTGCTCAATATGGTTATTGTATAAATGAACATCTCCAAAAGTATGAATGAAATCTCCATATTCTAAATCGCAAACTTGTGCTACCATCATTGTAAATAGGGCGTAAGAAGCAATATTAAAAGGAACACCCAAAAAAGTATCTGCACTTCTCTGGTAGAGTTGGCAAGATAATTTTCCGTTAGTTACATAAAACTGAAAAAAAGCATGGCATGGGGGTAAGGCAGCCTTTCCATTCGATACATTTTCAGAGAATGATTTACTGGTATCTGGCATCACACTTGGATTCCAAGCTGAAACCATAATTCTTCTGCTATTTGGATTATTTTTAATTTGGTCTATAGCATTTGTGATTTGGTCAATTTCATCACTATTCCAGTTTCTCCATTGATGGCCATATACAGGACCTAAGTCTCCATTTTTATCTGCCCATT
>JBMYYT010000007.1:0-26151 GCA_049609665.1 Flavobacteriales bacterium
AACCCTGAGGATTTCGAATTTACTCGAAATGTCTCGAAGGGTGGCTTTAGTTGGATGAAATTCAAATAACACACACCTTTAATTCCCCTTTCAAGAGGGGAGATTCTCCGTTTTTAAAGCGTTCCTCTCTTAGCCTGCTCTCTTTCAATAGATTCAAATAAAGCTTTGAAGTTTCCTGCACCAAAACCTCTTGCCCCCATTCTTTGTATTATCTCAAAAAACAAAGTTGGTCTGTCCTCAATTGGTTTGGTAAATATTTGCAATAAATATCCTTCCTCATCAGCATCAATCATTATCCCAAGAGATTTTAATTTTTCAATATCTTCTCCTAATTCATGATTATGTTCTTGTAATCTTCCTGGCACAGCTTTATAATACTCTTCTGGTGGTGTAGATAAAAACTCTATTCCCCTTGCTCTCATTTTTGCAACTGTGTCAATTATGTCGTTGGTTGCTACAGCAATATGTTGCACTCCAGGTCCATTATAAAAGTCAATATATTCTTCAATTTGAGATTTCTTTTTCCCTTCTGCAGGTTCGTTAATTGGGAATTTGATTCTTCCATTACCATTACTCATTACCTTACTCATCAAGGCTGAGTATTCGGTTGTAATTTGCTTATCATCAAAGGATAAGAAGTTTACAAACCCCATTACATCTTCATAAAATTTAACCCACGTGTTCATTTCATTCCAACCTACATTACCTACCATGTGATCGATAAATTTAAGGCCTACAGGTTCAGGATTATAATCCGATTCCCACTTTTCATAACCCGGCAAAAATTCACCTGTGTAGTTTTTCCGCTCTACAAACATGTGAACAGTTTCCCCATAAGTATAAATTCCAGCTCTCACCACTTCACCATGTTCGTCCTTTTCAACGGTTGGTTCCATATAAGATTTTGCGCCTCTTTTTGTGGTTTCTTCCCATGATTTTTTGGCATCCTCAACCCACAATGCAACCACTTTTACTCCGTCACCATGCTTGGCAATATGCTCATTCATCCAGGAATCTTTGGTAAGAGGAGTTGTTAGTACAATTCTTATTTTGTCTTGTTTCAACACATAGGAAGCGAAATCTTTACATCCTGTTTCCAATCCTTTGTATGCATGTGATTGAAACCCAAATGCAGTTTTGTAAAAGTGGGCTGCTTGCTTCGCATTTCCCACAATAAACTCTACATAATCAGTTCCTAATAATGGAAGGAAATCTTGCGCTCCTTCAAATATTTTCTCTAATCCGTAATCTACGTTTTTTATTTCTTCTTTCATGGTTGATCGTTTTATTTAGGAGAAAAGAAAATAGAGAAAAGAGAATAGACTCTTTACAATCCATTTTGAAACCCCATAGTCATTTTTTGAAATTCAGTTATTTTATCAATTAATTCTGTTAAAGTTTTTTTATTAATATACTTTCTGTGGTTTGCAATATAAAGTTGAGTAATTAATTCAAAAGAAGAGCCAAGAGAAATATCTAAAAAATAAGAAAAAGATTTATTTGTTCTTGCAGAACCTTCTGCAACGTTGCTCGGCATTGAAACTGAGCATCTACTCAACTGTGAACTTAAATCATATTTTTCATGTTTTGGAAAATCAATAATAATATCTGAAATGTCAAATGAAATTTTTAATCCCATTTGCCATATTTTCAGATTTTTGTAGTTATGTCTTTTCTTTTCTCCCATTAATGTTCGATTTCAGAGCAATGATTTGTGTGCTCTTTCTTCTATGTTCTTTTTTCAGAGCTAACATTTCCATAGCTCTATTTTCTTTGTTCTTTTCTCTATGTTCTAATTTAATGCTCCAACCAACTTTTATAGTACTTGCCATCATCCAATTTCATTGCTTCTTCAGTTACCATAAGTGGTTTAAAAGTATCTACCATCACGGCTAATTCTTCGGTAACCTTTTCTCCAATACTTCTTTCCATAGCACCAGGGTGAGGGCCGTGTGGAATACCTGCTGGGTGAAGAGTAATTTGTCCTTTATCAATGTCGTTTCTACTCATAAAATCTCCATCCACATAGTACAATACTTCATCCGAATCAATATTACTGTGATTGTAGGGCGCAGGAATTGAGTCAGGATGATAATCGTATAATCTTGGTACAAATGAGCAGATTACAAAAGCACTGGTTTCAAATGTTTGATGAACTGGTGGAGGTTGATGCACTCTTCCTGTTATCGGTTCAAAATCATGAATCGAAAATTTATAAGGAAAGTTGTATCCATCCCAGCCCACCACACTAAAGGGGTGTTTGGCATAGATATACTCATGAATCATGTCTTGTTTCTTTACTTTTAACAAGAAATCTCCTTCTTCATCATAAGTTTCCAGCTCAGAAGGACCATGCAAATCTCTTTCGCAGAATGGCGAATGTTCTAAGTGCTGTCCGAACCAATTTCTGTATCTTTTTGGCGTATAAATAGGATGTTTTGATTCTACAATAAATAAGCGATTATCTTCTGTGTCAAAGTTTATTTGGTAAATCATTCCACGAGGGATAACCAAATAATCTCCATATTCGAAATCAATGTTTCCCAGCATGGTACGCAGTTTTCCAGTTCCTTTATGGATAAAGATAACTTCGTCACTATCCGTGTTTTTGTAAAAATATTCAGTTAATGATTTTTTTGGAGCTGCCAAAATTATTTGACAATCTGAATTCATTAACACACATTTTCTACTTTCCAAAAAATCATCTACAGCAGGAACTTTGAATCCTTTAAGCGCCAGAGATTTCATATTTTTTTCAACCGCAATTTTAGGAGCAACAGAATATGATTTTACTACTTCCTTAACTTGAGTGGGTCTTTGAGTGTGATACAATAAGGAAGACATCCCATCAAAACCAATTGTACCGAAAAGCTCTTCGTAATAGAAGCTTCCGTCAGGTTTTTTGAAAACGGTGTGTCTTTTTGGTGGGATATTACCCAGGGTGTGATATCTTGGCATACTTTAAATGTAATAAATTAATAGGAAAACTAAATGAAAAGAGGGTGTAAATTGCCCTATTACTCTGGATTTTTGATAATCACAGAAAGCATTAACGAAAAGATATTTTCCCAGCTTGTTTTCATTGTATTGAAACAAAATTATTTAATAAATTTTATACTCTAAAAATAGAAAAATTTATTGACTTCTAACTTGTGATTTTTATCATGAAATAGAAATTTACTTCTCCTTTAAGGCTGCATCAGGGCAGATTTGTTTCATTTTCTCTAAAATTTCTTCTTCGCCTAAATCTTTAAATTTTTCATTGGCATTTACTTCGTTTATACATTCGATTACCTCCATAAAATTTTCTTTTTCAATACTATGCAGTCGTAAACAATCACATCTCATTTCTGCAATTTCGTCCACAGTAGTTTTTTCCGTAGAACAGTTAAGAATAAACAGTGAAGCGATAAGGATTAAAGTAAATCTTTTCATTTTATGGTTTTTGTCGAGTTAAAGTTACTAAACTGTTTCCATCTTTTGAAATCATAATCTAAAAGATGAACTTATTAAATATCCCATTTTTAATTTATCCTTTATTTCTAATAATATTAACTAATTTTGCACCATGGATAGCAAACGAACAGAACTTAGCGAATTAGGAGAATTTGGTTTTATCAATAGATTGAAAGAAAAAATTTCTATCAAAGATAAATCTATAATCAAGGGAATAGGAGATGATGCCGCAGTAGTTGATTTTGGAAACAAAAAAACTGTAATAACTACGGATACTTTGACAGAAGGTGTTCATTTTGACATGAGTTACACTCCGCTTAAACATTTGGGTTACAAAGCGGTGGTGGTTAATGTGTCAGATATTGTTGCCATGAATGCTCAGCCCAAAGCTATTACAGTGAGTTTGAGTTTTTCGAGTCGTTTTCCTTTGGAAGCTATTGACGAATTATACGAAGGAATTTTATTGGCAGCAGATATGTACGGAGTAGAAGTGATTGGAGGAGATACCACATCCTCTCTGTCTGGTTTGATTATTAATATCACAGCTCTGGGTGTTGCTGATGAAGAAGAATTAGTATATCGAGACGGAGCAAAAGAGCACGATTTACTGGTTGCCACAGGTGATTTGGGAAGTGCTTACGTAGGATTGCAATTACTCGAAAGAGAAAAGCAAGTTTTTAAGGCGAATGACAAAATTCAACCCGATTTAGAAGGGAATGATTACGTATTGGAAAGAATTTTGAAGCCTGAAGCTCGACTTGATATTTTAGAATTATTGAAAAAAATGGAGGTTCAACCTACCAGCATGATGGATATTTCCGATGGATTAGCTTCAGAAATTTTTCATATTTGTACTCAAAGTGAAGTTGGATGTAGTGTGTACGAAGATAAATTGCCTATTGACCCACAAACTGTATTAACTGCGCAAGATTTTGGTATGTCGGCTACAATTGTGGCATTGAACGGAGGAGAAGATTATGAATTGTTGTTTACAATCAAACAAAGTGATTTTGAAAAAGTGAAAGGAAATCCGCACATGAGTATCATTGGTCACATGACTGACAAGAACTCAGGAGTAAACTTAATCACTCGAGATGGGAGTTCAACTCCTTTGACTGCGCAAGGTTGGGATGCTTTTTTGAAAAGAGAAATGGATGAAGAGTTTAAAGGAAAAAGAGAGGAGGAGTAAAATTTAGTTTAAAAAATTGAATATGAAAGCAATATATATACTATTTATCTCATTTCTTTTTTCTTGCAGTAATAATATTGAACACGTTTGGGCAGTAAAACTAATTGTTTTTGAAGATAAGGAGATAGAACTAAATGTTAATCATCTTATATTTAAAAAAGAGAATAAATGTATTGTCCCTCAGGTATATAATGAATGGTATAATACTAAAGCTAATTGGGAATATGTTAGTAAAAATAAAATAAGGATATTTAATTGTGAGTATTCTAATTTTAATGACACTTTTAGTTTTAAAATAGAACAAGAAAATTTATTTCTTCAATCCAAAAAAACATTTATTAGAGGTAACTTATAATTTAAGCGATGAATGAAGTTGTTTATTTAACTCATCAACCCAATAACCTCCTCAAAATCCTTCTCCAAAATCTTCCCGTTATACCATTCTTTCTCAATAGTAGAATTGTATTTTTCGTAGAAATTAATAGCGGGTTCGTTCCAATCCAAAACTTGCCATTTTGCTAAACTTGCCCCAAGACTTTGAGCTTCTTCCAAAAAGGCTTTGAAAAGAAGTTTTCCAATTCCTTGTCCTCTTAATTCTTCTTTAACCACAAAATCTTCGAGATAAAGCATTTTTCCTTTCCAAGTGGAGTATGCCATATAATAAAAGGCAATTCCTACGATTTCGTTTTCTTGTTCGGCAAGGATAATATCAAAAGTATTGTTCTCAAAATCAGTTTCGTAGTCTGCTAAGGTTACGGTTACTTCTTGAGGAGCTTTCTCATAAAGCGCTAATTCTTTTACTAAATCGAGTGTAGCTTGTAAGTCTTCTTTGGTTGCTTTTCTTAGGGTTGTTTTCATAAGTTGAATTTAGATATATCTTTTCTTCTTTTGCCTTAATACTTCGAGTTCCTCAGCACAAGCTACAAAAAAGAAACAAAAAAAGGTCAAGTCTTTGCGAAATTGACTAAAAAATTGAATTTAAATCTAAAAACAAAAAGACTCGTCCGTGAAGTTTGGCTTAAAGAAACAATTTTCTTTGGACTCAAACAGTTTTTGTTTTCTTAACGATTTGAATTCAATTTTTCTTAACGCAAATTTCACAAGGACAGTTTAAAAACATTAATTTATTTTAACTATCGCGAAAACTCAGGGTTCGGGTTTGCACAATCCGCGGGCTGAGGGTTTTGAACTTGTTCAAAATGTCTCGAAGCCCAACTTAAGAAAGTAACTCCTTCGCCACTATCAAATCAATAGGAGAAGTAATTTTAATGTTTTCTGAGTTTCCTTTTACGGGATGAATATCATGTCCGTGGGCTTCATAAACTGAAGCATCGTCCGTAAATTTAGGCGAGTAATCTTTGCAATAGGATTCTTTAATCAATTTAGCATCAAAGTATTGTGGAGTTTGAACTTGCTTGACTAATGAGCGATCAAGAATTTCGTTTCTATGCTCAGTAATGTATCTCAAACTATTTATGGAGTCGATTACTGGAATTGCAGAAAAGTAAAGTTGAGTAGCTTTAAAACATCGATTTATTGTTTCGGTAGAAACCAATGGACGAACTGAATCATGGATTCCTACAATTGAATTCCTTGGAACTAAATCCAAAGCATTCTTTACTGAAAAAAACCTCTCACGACCTCCTTTTACCACTTTATGATTAAAGTTGAAATTATATTCATTAATGAGTTCTTGCCAGTATTCAACATAATCAGGATGCAGGGAGATAACAAACTGAATGGAATTATCAGCCTTTAAAAATATCTCAATTGTATGAAAAATAATAGGTTTGCCGTGTATCTTAATAAACTGTTTGGGCAGTGGGGAGTGCATTCTTTTACCCGTTCCTCCGGCCACTATTATCACGTAATGATTTGATTCCATTATTAAAGATACTAAAATGCTTAAAACTCTGTGTTATCAATTTTAGCTGAATTTTTAGTTAGACTCGATAATTAACCAGAATTTCGCGGAAAAAGCGGGATTAGTTCAACTTACATTTTTTCAGTAATGCTTCGCATTTTGAAAAATTGAGTTTCACTAAAAAGGAGAGCAATTGCTCTCTTTAAATTTTATTAGATGATTAACATGGCATCACCGTAAGAGAAAAACTTGTATTTTTCTTTCACAGCTTCTTGATAAGCTTCCATAACGAAATCATATCCTCCAAATGCACAAACCATCATCAATAAAGTTGAATAAGGCGTATGGAAGTTAGTGATCATTCGTGTAGGAATGTTAAAATCATATGGAGGGAAAATAAATTTATTAGTCCAACCATCAAAAGGTTTCAACATGTTTTCCGAGGAAACAGAAGACTCAACAGTACGGATTGAAGTAGTTCCAATTGCACAAATATTTTTCTTTTCTCTAATTCCTTTATTGATAATATCAGCATTCATTTGACTGATGTAAGCTCTTTCAGAACCCATTTTGTGTTTAGTCAAATCTTCAACTTCTACAGGTTGGAAAGTACCTAATCCTACATGAAGTGTTACTTCTGCAAAGTTAACTCCTTTGATTTCAAGTCTTTTCAATAAATTTTTGCTAAAGTGCAACCCTGCTGTTGGAGCGGCTACTGAACCTTCATGACGAGCATAAATGGTTTGGTATCTTTCTTCATCTTCAGGCTCTACATCTCTTTTGATGTATTTCGGAAGTGGTGTTTTTCCTAATTCACGAACTTTCGCTTGAAACTCTTCGTAACTCCCTTCGAACAAGAATCTTAAAGTTCTCCCTCTTGAAGTAGTGTTATCGATAACCTCGGCAACTAATTCTTCGTCTTCTCCAAAATATAATTTATTTCCAATTCTGATTTTACGTGCAGGATCTACTAATACATCCCAAAGTAAGCTTTCTTGATTAAGCTCTCTTAACAAGAATACTTCGATTTCAGCACCTGTTTTTTCTTTATTTCCTATCATTCGTGCAGGAAACACTTTTGTGTTGTTCATCACAAGTACATCTTGATCTTCAAAATAATCAATAATGTCTTTGAATTGCTTGTGCTCTATAGTTTGTTTCTCTCTATTGAGTACCATTAATCTTGACTCATCTCTGTTTTCCGCAGGATATTCAGCCAATAATTCTTCGGGTAATTCGAATCCAAATTTTGATAATTTCATATTCTTTTTAATTTTAAGAGAACAAAAATACGATTTTAAGCGGTTTTATCCTAACTAATTACTGAGTATGATTAGCAGAGATAAAACTCCTTTTTAATTGAACTTTTCTACAAACTCCGAATCAAAAATTCGATCTTGAATTTCTTCTATGGATTGAGCATTTTCAACTGAATAATCACCAATTTTGGTTCTTCTTAAATCAAGTAAATAACCGCCATTATTGAGTTTTGCTCCGAAATCATGTGCGATGGAACGTATATAAGTCCCTTTGCTGCAGTTTATTCTAAAATGAACATCCGGCAATTCAATCTTGGTGATTTCAAATTCATGTATTGTAATTAAAGAAGGTTTTAGTTTAACTTCTTCTCCTTTTCTTGCCAAATCATAAGCTCGATTTCCATTGACTTTTTTCGCGGAATATATTGGTGGCATTTGTTCATTTTCGCCTAAAAACGATTCGGCACAAGCCAAAATTTCTTTTTCTGTAAGATGAGAATAATCAAAAGTCTTGTCGATTTCAGTTTCAATATCAAAACTTGGGCGTGTGGCTCCAAGAACAATTTTTCCTGTATATTCTTTGGGTAACCCTTGAAAACCTGAGATTGTTTTAGTTTTTTTTCCGCTACACATTATGAGTAAACCAGTTGCAAGAGGATCCAAAGTTCCTGCATGACCAATTTTGTATCTTTTCTTTTTGGTTCTTCTGATGAAAGCTCTTTTAATTCGGTTTACAGCTCCAAATGAACTAATGTTTTCTGGTTTATCAACCAAAAGTACTTCACCTCCATAAAAATCGATCGGTTCCAAAGACATATTAGCTGATTGAAAAAATAATTGCTGCGATTCCGACAACAAAACAGTAGATAGAGAAATAATAAAGTTTGGCACTTTTTACCAATTTAATCATCCATTTACAAGCTATCAATCCCGTGAAGAATGCAAAAACAAATCCAACAGAAAGCACTAATAGTTCACTACTTTCAAGATTGAATTTATCGCTCATTAAGTCTTTCGCTATTTTTCCAAAGATTAATGGAATAACCATAAGAAAAGAAAATCGAGCAGCTTTTTCTCTATCAATCCCCAAAAGTACTGAGGTAGAAATAGTAGCTCCAGATCTCGAAATACCAGGAAGAATAGCAATCGCTTGAGCAATTCCAATAATAAGCGATTGACCCAGACTCACATCTTTGCTGGTTGTTTTAGCCTTATCAGCTACGAACAAAATTATTCCAGTAACTATAAGCATAAAACCAACTAAAAGAATTTTTCCAGAGAAGAAAGTTTCAATAATATCATCATACAATACTCCCACTATTGCTGCAGGAATCATAGAAAGAATAATTTTTATAGAAAATTTGTATTCCTCATTGTTTTTAAATTCGAAAAGACCTTTGAAAATTTGAATAATATCTTTTCGAAAAATAACACAAGTACTCAATGCTGTGGCAAAATGTAGGACCACGGTCATGGTCATATTGGGTTCAATGTCTTTGTTGGATTGCAGGGCTTTAACCAATTCAATATGCCCACTGCTACTCACAGGCAAAAACTCCGTAAGTCCTTGAACGATACCAAGAATAATTGCTTCTAATAAATCCATTTAGGAAATTAAAAAATTACTTTTTCTTCTTTTTGGCAGGTGTGTTGTCCAATAAATCTGATTCTAACACATCTGGTTTGAATTTTTTGAAAATTCCTATAAGGACAATCCCATATCCACTCATAACTATGAATGGAGCAAGAGTTAATCTTCTAAAATTAAATATGTCATCACTGTAATCATTCGGATTCTCTGGGTTTCCACCAGACATTATGAAATAACCAATGATAAAAGTAGCAATTCCAGCAAGTATGATAAAGTAATTTTTTTTCGTAAAATATATGTTGTCGTTTTCCATAGTTGTTATAATTTATAGAGTTTGTCTTGACTTAGTCTCAAATACTTTTTCATTGAAAAATAAGTAGAGCCAAGACTTACAAGCACTCCAATCGAAATAATAATTCCAAATACTATTAAATTGTTTTTTAAATTTTCTGGTTTAAACACCAATTCTCCAATAGGACTATAATTTTCAAGCACTAAGCTAAGAAGAATATATAAAATAATTGCAATTAATCCAGAAGTTATGCCTTGCACAACAGCATTTATTAAAAATGGTTTTCTAATAAAACTGTGTTTGGCTCCCACAAATTGCATTGTGCGAATAAGAAATCTTTTCGAAAAAATAGCCAATCTTATCGTGTTGTTTATCAGTATGATAGCTATAATTATTAGAATACAGCAAAATCCTAATACATACCAAATTCCATAATAAAATGTATTGTTTATAGTTTCAAAATGTGCCTTGCTATATGATATTTCTTCAACTTGATCTTCGTATTTTTCAAGTAGATTTTTTTCAAATAATTGAACACTATCCAATGTAGCAAATTCTTTTTTCAGGGTTAAGTTAATGCTATTTGGAATCGGAACACCATCCAATACTTCTTTGGCAAAATCTCCACCAACTTCATTTTTAATTGCTTCCCAAGCTTTTTCTTTTGGTACAAATACTGTTGAATTTACTCGATAATCTAAACCAATTTCTTTTTCGATTTGGTTCATTTTGCTCAACTTGGTGTTATCACGAAAAAAAACATCGACTTCTATTTTTTCTTTTTCTTGACCATAGATCTTGTCAAGTTGCATGATTGCCATGCCAAAAATAAGTATCAAAAATAGGATAAAAGCCATGCTTATCGTTACATAGAACGAAGTGGTTTTGTATCTGTTTTTTCTGTACTTAGGCATTCACAAATGTAAAAAATATAACAAGTCTTTTAGGAGGATTGTGTTGGTTTTTTTATAATATTAAAGAGATTTAACAAACCGATGAGAGAATTACTTGCAAAAAAAGCTTCGAGAGTGAATAGTTATCAAGTTGTAGCTTTGGTGGCCAACAATCCTGAGCGATTCAAAGAGTTAGTTGAAATTATTGTGAGCAATGAATCTCCGTACTGCGAGAAGGCATCTTGGGCAATGAATCACTGCTATGAGGAAGGAACAGATTTTTTTGATAATTATTACGAGGAATTAATCGCTATTTTGCCCAATGATACTTATTCAGATTCAGTAAAAAGAAATATTGTTAGAATCCTTCAATTCAAAGAAATTCCTGAGAAATACCAGGCTTCTGTGATTGATTCTTGTTTTTACTTAGTAAATAAAAAAGATACGGCAATAGCTGTCAAAGCTTTTTCATTAGGGGTTTTGGAAAACATGGTAAAACTCTATCCCGAATTAAAAAACGAACTTATTGCCAGTATTGAGAATTTATTACCCACTGCAAGTTCAGGAATAAAAAATAGATGTGGACATATTTTGAGGAGATTGAGAAGTTGATACTTTAGGGAAGTTTTCCAGCATGGATTGGAAGTTTCACATTTGTTTGACAGTTTTTCACACTTAATTTTCAGTAACTTATGTAAGTTGAGGTATGTTTGTTTAAAAGAAACAAAAAAACAATATTTATGAAATTTAAAACAATACTTACTGGAATCAGTCTCGTTGTAACAGCTTTTATCACTTTTGGATGTATCAATAACTCCAAAGGTTATGAAAGTGAACTTAGGATTAATTCTCAATCTGATTCTGACTCAACCGAAAAGATTAATATTTGGTATGGAGTGCAAAATAGGTTTAAGAAAAGCTTGATAAAGGAGAGGTTATTGGGAGTTAAAAAGCTGAATGATTTTATCGAACATTATCCTTCAAACTGGATAAATAGTTATGATTCTGTTGTGGTCAGGGCTTATCAGGGAGATGAAATCACAAGTTTGGTAAGTGAAAACAATATTTTGACACCTGCACAAATTCAACTTCTTAGCTCCTTAGATTTTTCTGCTCGAATAGAAGTCAATGTTTTTTTTAAAGAAGAAAACTCTGTTACCAAAGAAATCGAATCGTCAAGGATGAGAAGATCATTTACGATAGTACCAAAGTATTCGGCTGAATACAAAACTGGTTATGATTCATTGATATATTTTTTGAGAACTAACAGTGAAAACTTGATCGATTTATCGAGAGTTTCACCCATAAAAATAGGTCCAGATAGTATGGAAATCCCAGGCCCAGTTACTTTGCTGTTTGAATTAAATAAAAAAGGGAAAGCTGAGAATATCAGAATAGAAACATCATCAAATGACACTAATACAGATATAATCCTCAAGAAATTATTGGATAAAATGCCTCTCTGGAAACCAGCAAAGGATGCTAATAATAATGCTGTAAAACAAGAATTGGAGTTTACTATTACTCAAAGTAAATTTGGTTGGGGCTGTTAACATTTTTTTTCAGACCTTTGCTGAATCAAATAAAAAATTGAAAAATGGCAAAGGAAAAAACTGCTCACATAAATATTGATGTAACAACCAACGAACATAGCATTCCCAAAAAAATGAAATGGACGGCTACCGATGCTAATATCAAAGAAAAGGAGTGTAAAGCCATGATTCTTTCCGTTTGGGACAAGGAAGATAAAGCTGCATTACGCATGGATTTATGGACGGATGAAATGATGGTTGACGAGATGAAAATGTTTTTTTACCAAACTTTGGTAACCATGGCAGATAATTTTCAGAAAGCTACAGGTGAAGATGCAATTGTGGAAGATTTGAGAGATTATTGTGCTCATTTTGCGGATAAAATGAAATTGGAACAGATGAGGTAACCCTTTTCTTTACTACCTTTATTCATCATGAATAATTGGAAATTAATCCTTATAAACTCAACTACAACAATTGTATTAATTGGGATAGTTTCATTATTCCTCATTTTTCGATTATCTTGGAAAAACAACTATCAAACTATCACGAGTGATGGAATAGGATATTATTCGTATTTGCCTAATACTTTTTTAAACAACACCATAGATAAGCAAAAACCTGACAAACGTTTTTTTAATGAAATAAACGGAAAGGGAGTAAATAAATATTATGTAGGCACTGCTGTAGCTATGTATCCTTTTTTCGAATTAGGATGTTTATTCGAAAACAAAGCAAAACCTATAACTGGTTTTGAAGCCCCATATCAGAGGGCAATTTCATTCGCAGCACTCTTTTATTTGCTTGGAGGATTATTGTTTTTAAGAGGATTTTTAAGAAAATTTGAGTTCAAGGAGCTTCACATCTCTATTACTCTCTTGTCGATTTTTTTTGGAACCAATCTTTTAGCCTATTCCGTTTTGTTTCCTTCAATGTCTCATGTTTACTCTTTCTTTTTCATAAGTGGTTTTCTTTTTTTTGTAAAGAAGTATTCTGATAATCAAGGAATAGCCTCATTTTTATGGGGAATGTTTTTTTTAGGAATGATAGTTCTAATACGTCCTTTAAACGGAATAGTGATTTTTGTAGTTCCTTTTTTAATAGGTTCAAAAAACGATTTTTTTAATCTTTTAAAATCTATTTCAAAACCTGTAAACCTGTTTTCTGGAATTATATTACTTGTATCAGTTCTGTTTATTCAAAGCTATTTTTGGTATCTGCAATGCGGGGAATGGATTGTTTGGAGTTATAGCGGAGAAGGATTTTATTTCGCGAAACCCTATCTCCGTGAGTTTTTATTCAGTTTTAGAAAAGGAGCACTTACTTACACGCCCATTTTACTTTTATCGATTTTTGGAATTGTAGCTGTGTTTAGAAGAAATAAATTTCAAGGTTGGTCAATTTTAATTTTTGTTTCATTGCTTTTTTACCTTCTCAGCTCATGGTGGAATTGGTATTATGGTCCTTCATTTGGTCAAAGACCTTTGGTGGAGTTTTATCCTGTTTTTGCAGTTTTGATAGCGTATTTGTTGAAGTCAATTTCACAATTTAAAGTAAAAATTGTCTTAGAAATATTTTTAGTGTTTTTTATTTTTCTTAATCTCACTCAAACGTATCAATATCATAAAGGAATAATTTCGTGGTGGGATATGAACTGGAATAAATACACTTATACGTTTTTAAAAACTAATGAATCTTACCGGGATTGTTTAGGGGGAAACAACGATATTTTACCTTACAAGCCTAAAATTGATACAATATTCAGCCAAATATTTAATCCAGTTTCAAAACAGGATAATTTAGAAATTGGCAAAACCGTTTGGAGTCCTTGGGACAAAAAAGAAGTCATAGATTATTCCGAAAAAGAATTTAACTTCAAAGTTACGTTACCTGTAAATAAAAGTTTTATTTCGGAAAGAGGAATTTATTTGATGGTAAATCTTAATCGAAAACAACTTATTTCTTCTAACAGAAACAGTGCATTATTTGTTGTAGATATTTCTGATTCCTCAGGAAATAATTACCATTACGGGACTTTTCCAATGAGTGAAATACCTCCCGTAAAAACAGATAAATGGATACCTCAAGAATACAGCATTGAAATTAAAGAAATACGAAATCCCTCAGATATTATTAAACTTTATATCTGGAACAAAGAGAAACAATCCTTTTGGATTGATGGAGTTGAGATTAAAATATTGGCAATTGATTGATGGATTTGTTTTTTTTATTGCGTATAAGACTAAAAATTAAGTGTTTATTATGTATCTTGGATTAGAATATATACTAAGTTTTAAATTTTATTAATTAAAAATATTATAAATAATAGATATGAAAAAAATATTTTATGTAACCATAATTCTAATATTGGTGGGATTAAATTCAACATCACAGATTAATTTGAGTAATGGATTAGTAGCTTGCTTTCCTTTTAATGGTAATGCAAATGATGTAAGTGGAAATGGTAATAATGGAATTGTTAGTGGTGCAACTTTAGCAGCAGATAGAAACAGTATGCCAAATAGCGCATATTTATTTGACGGTACAAATGATTTCATAAGCGTTGCTAATCCAGTGATTTCTTCATCAGAAATGAGTATTAGTTTTTGGTCAAAAACAAATAGTTTTAATAGTCATGTTTCTTTTATGTTAACTCCAGACATCGGAAGTGACAGGTTTTCAATTTCAATAAATTATAACCATAGAGGAGATACTGCGGTATTCTGGGATTTTGGCAATATATCTGGATCAGGAAGACTCTTCGATTTCCCTTTACCTAGCCTTGATCGAACTTGGGAACATTATACATTTATTTCAAGTAAATCAAAAGATTCGATGTTTATATACAGGAATGGTTTACTTTTTAAAGCAAAACAGTTTAGTGATACGATTTCGGACACCAACAGAATCCTTAAGATAGGAAGTGGTGATAATGCTAATTTTTTTAACGGCTTAATAGATGATGTTAAAATTTATAACCGAGTATTAAACTCAGCTGAAATTCGGCAGTTAAGCAAAGGAGCAACATGTTCGTCAGTATTAGCTATACCTGATTTGAATAGGCCTAAATTTAGAATATCATTCTCACCGAACCCATTTCATACTCAAACTATACTTACCAATTATACTAAGAGTAATACTTCATTATGTTTCAAGCTATATAGTACAAGCGGAAAATTGGTAAAGGAAGTAATGAATATCAAAAATGGACAGACGGTTATAAGTAGAGAAGGATTAAGTAATGGAATTTACTTCTATAAAATTACTGATTCAGAGGGTATAAGTTTAGACTATGAAGTTGGAAAATTACTTATTCAATAAAAAGAGTGTAAAAAATATTATTGAATAATAATCGAGTTTACAATACTCGTAAATTCTTCTGCATAAGTATCAAAGGTATTTTGCAGGGCAGAACAGTTGATAATATAAGAATTTCCTTCTTTAATAGTGACAAATAGTTGAGCAGTTAAGGGGAAACCATCTGCCAAATAATTATACCGTACTTTTTTGAATGTATTGCTGTTAATCACAATATTTTCTGGTTCTTCAGTTTGATCAAGATCAACAAACATTCCTTGAATAAAGGCTAAATTATCATCGAAAAACTCATCCAATCCTTTGTCACTTGTTCCTCCAACAACGATGCTTACAATTTCTTGAAAATCGGTTTCACTTGATTTTGGTGACTCTACATTTAATATTCCTATGAACGTGCCTTCAGCAACATTCCAGTTTTCAGGATAATTAAACTTAATGCCAAGTGAGTCAGATTGATAAACATTTTTGTTCAATCTGTTGTAAGAATTTTCTTGGTTCTCAATTGAAGTATCATTGTGAATTGTTGAACTTGATTCAGAATCACCACATCCAATTACAAATACTGAGATAGCTATAAAAGCAATTAATTTTTTCATAATGGTATAAAATTAGAATTAAAAAAGATTCCAACGAAACAGTTAACATATATTTTAGACTAATTTAAGGTTTAGGAAAGGATATTATTAAATTCATCGTCTTAACTAAGTAATACAAATAAAACTATGAAAATATTAAACAATAAAATCGCTATCCTAATAGTGTTAACGCTTTGTTTTTCAAAATTATACTCTCAAGAAGGAGAATGGATAGAAGTTAGAGATTTTGAATCTTGGACCAAAGTAGGAGTCAACCTTAAACTCAATAAAAACTGGGAATTTGGATTGGAAGAACAATTGAGATTAAAAAATAATTCATCAGAAGTAGATGCATATTTCACCGAAATTAACGCAAAATACAAGATGAAGTCGGGATTGTATTTAGGAGGTGGGTTTAGATTTATCAAAGAGAACGATAACGAAGGAAAGATTCAAGGTTATGAGACTCATTTGAGATATAATTTTGATTTGGGATATAAACATTCAATTGACCGATTAAAATTAGGATATCGAGTTCGGTATCAAAGTAAGAATGAAACAGAGGCTACAGCTGGATTAAACGGATCGCCAAACAATACGCTAAGATTCAAAGTTGGAGGAGCCTACAACATCAAAGGATGGAAGCTTGACCCAAAATTATCTGTGGAAATATTCAATCGTTTTGGAGAAGGAGAAGGCTTAAGTAAATTCAGAGCAACTTTAGGAACCTCTCATGATTTGAAAAAATGGGGAGAACTCAGTGCATTCTACCGAATAGAAAGAGAATTGAATCCTACTTTTGTTGATTATCCAAAAACAACTCACATTGCTGGATTGAGTTATGTTTACACGTTTAAAATCAAGACTAATGATAAATAATAAAGCATTAATACTATCCTCAATTGCTATAGTATTTTTGGCATTTTCATGTAGAAAAGAAGTGTTTATTGATGATGTGGATTCTGATTCTGGAAGGAATAGACCAGATGGATGGACAAGCGAAACTCATTCGAATAATATTGACCCAAATTACGGAGTTGTATTTCAAGAGAATAAAGTTCATAAAATAAACATTGTATTTACAACTGCGGAATGGAATGCGATGCAGTCAAATTTACAATCTGCTCAGAGTGCAAGAGCTACACCCGATTATTTTGAAGCAGATTTCTTTTATGAAGGAAAAGAGTGGTTTAATATTGGGATTCGCTATAAAGGAAATTCAAGCCTAAGAGCAAGAAATGCTAAATTACCTTTTAGATTTAAATTCGATGAGTTTGAAGACACTTACCCTGAGATAAATAATCAAAGATTCTATGGATTTAAGGAATTGGCTATGAGTAGTGCGTACAAAGATCAATCTTTAATGAGAGAAAAGTCCGCTTGCGATATTTTTAGAAATTTTGGTGTTCCTGCAGTAAGGACTGCGTTTTATGAAATTCATATAGATAAAGGAGATGGAAATTATCAATATTTTGGATTATACACGATGTGTGAAGTAGTTTTTGATTCATTCTTAACCAATTATTTTGGTAGTGAAACAGGAAACTGTTACAAGCCAGATGGAAATGGGGCTAAGTTTGCAGTTTCGGGTTGGGACATTACCGATTTTGAGAAAAAAACTAACGAAGCTACTGGGAGAGATGACATTCAAGCAATGTACGATGCGCTTCATGCTTCAACAAGAACCTCGAATCCTACCGCTTGGAAAGCAGGGTTAGAAGCTGTGTTTGATGTAGATGGATTTTTGAAATATTTGGCAGCAAACCAAGTAATTCAAAACTGGGATACTTATGGAGTAATGACTCATAATTACTACTTATATAATGATCCAGCAATGGGAAAACTAAGATGGATTGTGTGGGACAACAATGAAGCATTGAGTGATAATAGAAGATCGCTTCCACTTGCATTGAATACAACTGGCACAGATTGGCCATTAATAAACTATTTGATTAATAATAGCGATTATGAGTCCACCTATAAAGGGTATGTAAAAAGTATAGCAAATAGTTCATTCACAACCGGTAGAATGGGGCCCATTTATTCAGCTCAACAATCGCTTTTGTCTACTTCAGCTGGAAATGAAGAGAATGGATATACTCATTTAACTGGCGGTATATCAGGGTTTAATTCTGCGGTAAGTACGTTAACAAGTCATAACTCAAGTAGAGTTTCAGCTGCAAATGCTTACGCACCATAATTAATTTAACAACCCAAAGTATGAAAAAAGTAAGTTTAAAAATTGTTACAGGAATTGTTCTTATTGCTTTTGCATATTCGTGTAGAAAAGAAGTTTTTATTGAAGGTTCTGAATCTAATTCAAATAGACCAGCAGACTGGACAACGGAATCTCATTCCAACAATGTTGATCCAAATTATGATGTGGTATTTAATCAAACCAAAGTAAATAAAATTCATATTGTGTTTACTGCTCAAGAATGGGCAGATATGCAATCGGATTTGGCTACCGTGAAAGCTGGAGGTTACAGAGTTGAACCAGCTTATGCCCCAGTTGATTTTTATTTTAATGGAAAACAATGGTATCACGTTGGGATCAGATATAAGGGTAATTCAAGTCTAAAGAATGCCAACTCAAACAAACTCCCATTTAAGTTCAACTTTGATATTTTTGAAGATGAATTTCCAGAGATTAATAACCAAAGATTTTACGGGTTCAAGAAACTGGCAATGGGAAGCGGATACAAAGATTTATCATTGATGAAAGATAAAACAGCTTCTGATGTTTTTAGACATTTTGGTGTGCCTGCAACTCGCGCTGCTTTTTATGAAGTGTATATTGATAAAGGAGATGGTAACTATCAATATTTTGGTTCATACACTATGAACGAAGTAGTTGAGGATACATTTTTAAAAAATTATTTTGGAACAGAATCAGGAAACTGTTATAAGCCAGATGGAAACGGAGCAAGACTTGGTTCCTTTGATGCATCAAGTTTTGAACATAAAACCAACGAGTCGGTTGGAGATCATAGCGACATTCAAGCTTTTATTTCTGTATTAAATTCTCCAACTCGAACATCCAATCCTACAGCTTGGAAAGCCGGATTGGAAGCAGTATTTGATGTAGATGGTTTTTTGAAATATTTGGCGGCTATGAATACTATTCAGAACTGGGATTGTTATGGAAACGCACCCCACAATTATTATTTATATAATGACCCAACAATGGGAAAATTCCGATGGATAGTTTGGGATTGTAACTTATCTTTTTGGGAAGGTTCTGGGAGAAGAACATCACTTTCTTTTGATATGAATGAAGTTGGAACAGATTGGCCATTAATTAATTATGTAATTGATGATGCAGCTTATAAAGCTACTTACAAGGCTTACGTAAAAGATTTTTACACAACTTCTTTTGCGACAAGTAGAATGAACTCAATTATTTCAACTCAACAGTCTTTGTTAGCTGCATCGGCAAGTAATGAGGAAACTGGTTATACTTTTCTTACCGGAGGAGTTGGAAGTTTTAATTCAGCTGTAAGTAACCTTACAAACCACTGTGCAACCAGAGTATCAGATGCGAGCACTTACGCTCCATAATCTTTTTGTTATATTTGGGAATGAAAAAAACTAAAATAGTAAGTATTTCATTCCTAATTCTTTTCGCTTTTTCTTGTAGAAAGGAAGTTTTTATTCCAGAGGAATCAGATAGACCTGCTGATTGGACAAGAGAATCTCATTCCAATAACGTAAGTCCAAATTATGGCATTGTTTTTAATCAAAACAAAGTAAATAAAATTCATATAGTTTTTACCCCTCAGGAATGGACTGACATGCAATCAAACCTTCAAGAAGTAAGAGATAATGGATATGTTGAACAACCTTCCTACTTTCCTGCAGATTTTTATTTTAACGGAAAACAATGGTATGAAGTTGGAATTCGATACAAAGGGAATTCAAGTTTGAAAAATGTAACCATTGGAAAACTTCCTTTTAAATTCAACTTTGATTTTTTTGAAGATAAGTTCCCAGAAATAAACAATCAAAGATTTTATGGATTTGAACAACTGGTGCTGGGAAATGGCTATTTGGATGAATCTTTAATGAGAGATAAAACCGCAACTGACGTGTTTAGGCATTTTGGAGTGCCTGCTGCTCGTTCAGCTTTTTATGAAATATACGTTGATAAAGGAGATGGTAACTATCAGTATTTTGGTTCTTACATTATGCATGAAGTCATAGAAGACACATTTTTAAAAAACTATTTTGGTAGTGAATCTGGCAACTGTTATAAGCCCGATGGATGGGGAGCGAGCTTCGGTAGATTTGGATTTTCATTAGATCCATTTAATAAAAGAAACAATTTTGAATCAACTGATAAAAGTGATATTCAAGGATTGTATGATGCCTTACAATCTCCATTAAGAACCTCAAATCCTGCTTTATGGAAGGCTAATTTAGAGGCAATATTTGATGTAGATGGATTTTTAAAATATTTAGCTGTAAACAATACAATTCAAAACTGGGATTCTTATGGAAGAATTGCACATAATTATTATTTGTATAATGACCCAAAAATGGGAAAATTCAGATGGATTGTTTGGGACTGTAATTTAGCTTTTGATGAAGGCCCCCCTTTTTTTAAATCTTTAACTTTTGAGATGAATGAAGTTAATAATTTTTTATGGCCTTTGATTGGCTACATAAAAGATGATAATGCCTACAAAACAATATACAAAGGTTATGTAAAAGATTTTTATGCAACTTCATTTGCATCAAGTAGAATGAATTCAATTATCGCAAATCAACAATCTCTTTTGACTAATTCTGCGAGTAAAGAAGAAACAAATTATACTTTTTTAACTTCTGGAGTTAGTAGTTTTAATTCTGCAGTGAGTGATTTGCAGAGTCATTGTGCAAACAGGGTGTCTGATGCCCAAAATTATGCTCCTTAATATTATTTTGAAACGAATTTTCTGGATATTACTCTTGGTTTTATTGGGGATAAGCTGTTCCAATGACATACCTTTTGATTCAGATAAATGGAAACAAAAAGGAATGGAGTGGCAAGTAACAGAAATTCGCCAAAACATGTTACAAGATCTTTTGAAAAGTGATACTTTATTAAGAAAAAATAGAGAGGAAGTAATTAAAATTTTAGGAACTCCCAGAAATACTGACTCAACCAGCTTTGAATACTTAGTAATTGAAAAATATGAACGAGACATAGATCCAGAACACTATCAATATCTAATAATAGAGTTTGATTCCAATGGAAAATCTCATAAGTGCTCAACTGCCAAAAGATAATCTTGTTAATCAACATAAACCTTATTCAACTTCTCAGCTAAATATTGAGCTGTGTAGGAATCCTTTTGTTTCACCAATTCTTCAGGAGTTCCTTCAAAAACAATATTCCCTCCTTTTTCACCTCCACCAGGACCAAGGTCAATAATCCAATCTGCACACTTAATTAATTCCATGTTGTGCTCAATTACAAGTAGAGAATTCCCTTTGTCAATCAAGGCATAAAATGCTTTTAGAAGTTTTTGAATATCTTCAAAATGAAGTCCAGTAGTGGGTTCGTCAAAAATGAATAGAGTCCTTTTAGTAGATTTTTCTTTTACCAAAAAGGAAGCCAACTTAATTCTTTGAGCTTCACCTCCCGAGAGTGTATTGGAAGATTGTCCGAGTTTCAAATACCCTAATCCTACATTTTCTAAGGGAGTTAATTTTTGAGCAATTTTTTTTCCAATTTTATCTCCAGAGGTTATAAAAAATTCAATAGCATCCGAAATTGTCATTTCCAACACATCAAAAATGGATTGATCTTGAAATTTCATTTCCAGTACTTCTTGCTTAAATCTTTTTCCTTTACATTCATCACAAATCAAAGCTATATCTGCCATGAACTGCATATTTACTTTGAGAACCCCATCACCGCTACAGCTTTCGCATCTTCCACCTTCCGTGTTGAAAGAGAAGTGTTTGGGTTTGTATCCATTTACTTTGGATTGAGTAAGATTTGCATATAAAGCCCTGATGTCATCATACGCCTTGACATAAGTGGCAGGATTGGAACGCGAAGATTTCCCAATAGGATTTTGATCAATGAATTCAACTTCGTCAATATGATCGATGTCTCCAGAAACTGTATTGAAATCTCCAGTTTTATGCGCATATCCTCCTTTTCTTTTTTTGAGAGCTGGATAGATAATTTGTTTAATTAACGATGATTTACCACTTCCGCTTACTCCTGTTATCACAGAAAAAATGTTTAAAGGTATAGTTACATCAATCCCTTTCAAATTATTTTCTCTACAACCCAAAAAGGAAATACCTCTTACACTTTTTTTCCTTTCTTCGGGAATTGCAATCCACTTTCTATCGGTTAGGTATTGAGCGGTTAAACTCTCGTTAGTATTGATTAGTTCTTGATGATTTCCATGAAAAACAACCTCTCCACCATGTGAACCCGCTCGAGGTCCCATGTCAATAATTTCATCTGCTATTTTCATGATGTCTTCATCATGCTCTACCACGATTACAGTGTTCCCAATATCTCTTAGTGATTTCAAGACTTTTATTAATCTTTCGGTATCTCTTGAATGAAGACCAATACTCGGTTCATCCAAAATGTACATAGAACCCACCAAACTACTTCCTAAAGAAGTTGCCAAATTGATTCGTTGGGATTCTCCACCTGATAAAGTAGAGGATAATCTATTGAGAGTTAAGTAGCCCAAGCCAACATCCAATAAGAATTGAAGACGCTGAGTTATTTCTTTTAAAATTCTTTTAGAAATTTCTTGTTCTCTTTCTGTTAAAGTGATCTCTTCGAAAAACTTGGAACATTTTTCCAAAGAAATGTCAATTAACTCCGATATAGTAGTGCTATTTATTTTGATATAACCCGATTCGGGTTTCAGCCTTTTTCCATCGCAAGTAGTACAAGTGGTTTTGCCTCTATACCTACTTAACATAATCCGATATTGAATTTTATAAGATTGGCTTTCTACAAATTTGAAAAACTCAGTTAATCCTTTAAAATACTTGTTTCCAGTCCAGATTAACTTTTTCTGTTTAGGAGTTAAGTCATAAAAGGGTTTGTGAATCGGAAAATCAAAATGATGAGAGTTTTTAATTAATTCTTGATTCCATTCCCCCATCTTTTCGCCTTTCCAGCATACAATAGCACTTTCAAACACCGATAAATTTTTATTTGGAATTACTAAATCTTCATCAATTCCAATAGTTTTTCCATACCCTTCGCAAGTTGGGCAGGCACCCAGAGGATTGTTGAAACTGAACAAATGCGGATTAGGTTCAGTAAACTCTATTCCGTCCAATTCAAATTTATTAGAAAAAACTCGGGTAGTTTTATCTTCGTCTCTGAGTTGAATTTCACAACTTCCATCACTTTGCAAAAATGCAGTTTCAATCGAATCTGATATCCGAGCTACGTTTTCTTCATCTTCTGAATTGATAGAGATTCTATCGATGACAATTTTTACTGTTTCAAATTTCTTTGGAGGATTTTCTAATACATCTTCAATAATAAAAACTTCTCCATCAATATCAACTCGATTAAATCCTTCTATTTGAATGTTTTCAAGGTACAATGAAAGTTTTTTTGGTTCATTGATAGTGAGTTCAGAAAGAATAGAAGCTTTGGTTCCTTTAGGGAAACTATGTAAAAAAGCCAGTACATCTGCGCTGGTTTCTTTTTTCACTTCTTCACCAGAGATTGGAGAAATAGTTTTTCCGATTCGGGCAAAAAGTAACTTTAAATAATCATAAACCTCCGTAGTAGTTCCAACCGTGGAACGAGGATTTCGAGAATTTACCTTTTGTTCAATAGCAATTGCTGGAGCAATTCCTTTAATAAAATCAACCTCCGGTTTTTCCAATTTACCTAAGAATTGTCTGGCATATGAAGAAAGACTTTCAATGTACCTTCGTTGACCTTCGGCATATAAAGTGTCAAATGCTAAGGAGGACTTCCCAGAACCTGATAATCCAGTTATTACAGTCAATTTGTTCTTTGCAATTTTGAGTTCAACATCTTTAAGATTATGAACTTTTGCTCCTTTTATGTGGATGAAATTGGATTTACTCACTGTAATTTTTTTGATAGTTGACGGTTTTTTAACCGACCCCAAAGGTAATTAAACTTAGACGGAATAGTAACTGGTTTTGTTTTTTTATTATGTAATAACTTAAATTATTATGTTGTTATTCCCAACCCTTTTCACTGTCATTCCCAACCCCGATTGGGAATCTTAAAACGAGAATCACCACCCTATGATACTGTTGAGAGATTTCAAAGAGTAAGATTCCTGCCTTCGCAGGAATGACACATGATAAATGAATGTATTCAAAACGAAAAATTTAAATTAAATTAGTGGATAATTTTTTATTATGAAAACACTTTACTTAGTTCGTCACGCAAAATCAAGTTGGAATCAAGCAGACCTTACCGATTTTGAGCGCCCTCTTAATGAAAGAGGAAATAAGGATAAAACAACTATGGGGAAACGACTCGTTGAAAATAACGTAAGTATAGATTTGCTCCTTTCCAGTTCAGCAAAAAGGACTAGGCAAACAACATTGGGTTTGGTAAAAGAATTAAATATTGATGCAGATAGTATTGTTTATTTGGATGAATTGTACCATTCAAATATTGATTGGCTTCTAAATTCAGTGTGCACGGCTCCAAATTGTGTGGAAGAATTGATGGTTGTTGCTCACAATCCTGGAGTTTCTAATTTTTGCGACTATTTGTGTGGTTTTTCAGCCGATTTTCCAACATTGGGAATTGCTAAAATTAATTTTGAAACTGATTCGTGGGAAGAAATTTCGTCAGGAACTGGAATGCTTGAGTGGTATGACTACCCAAAGAAATAGGAATGTTAATTAACTCTTTACATTAATAATGAACAAAGATTAGATAGATTCAAGTTTTTTATTATATTGGCATCAAATAAAAAAATAATGTCAGAAAAAATAATGTTTGTCACAGAAGTTCCAATCAAAACATCGGTAGGGATTTTATACGATATGTTGACTACACCAAGTGGATTATCCGATTGGTTTTGCGATGATGTAAATATTGATGGAGATGTGTACAGTTTTTTCTGGGAAGGTGAGGCTGAAAAAGCTGAGCTACTAAGAAAAAGCAAAAATGAATTTGTAAAATTCAAATGGACTGAGGACGAGGAAGACGATACGTATTTTGAACTTCGAATTAAAATTGACGGAATCACAAAAGATGTTGCTTTGGTAGTTACCGATTTCGCAGATGATGAGGAAGAAGTAGAGGAAAACACTTTGCTTTGGACCAGCCAAATCAACGATTTGAAAAGAGTTATTGGCGCTTAAGCAATAACTTGACACAATATAAGTTTACTGTTTTATGCTGAAAAAACTCGATTGGTTCATCATAAAGTCTTACATCGTTCCCTTTGTAATCACATTTTTTATTGCAGAATTTGTTCTAATTCTCCAGTTCATATTCATTTACTTAGATGATTTCGTGGGAAAAGGAGTAGGAGTAAGCGTCTATTCCGAACTTATTTTCTATGCATTTCTTGAGGTTGTTCCCATGGCATTGCCTTTGGCAGTATTATTATCGTCCATTATGGCAATGGGAAATATGGGAGAAAAAAATGAACTAACCGCTCTGAAAGCTGCAGGAATTTCATTGTTGAGAGTAATGCGGCCTCTGTTTTTTATAATGATTATTTTTGCAGGAATCTCCTTTTATTTCTCTAATTACGTTTGGGGTAAAGCTTACCTGAAAAAGAAAATTTTGATTACTGACATGACTAATAAAAAGTTGTCGTTGGTGCTGAAAGAAGGAGTTTTTTTCAATGAAATAGACGACAACAGTATCCGAGCAAATAGAGTAGATAAGGAAACCAATGAGCTCGGAGATGTATTGATATTTCAACACAATCCAACATTTAAATACCGAAAAGTCATAAGAGCCGAAAGAGGTGAAATGAATAAATCAGACGATGGGGATTACTTGATTTTGACTCTGTACAATGGAGAAATAAATGAGGTAATGAATCCGAATGCAAATCCTATGGAGGACAAAAGCAAGTTGCCAAACCAGAGGATTGAATTTCAGCAAACCACGCAGAAAATAGACATTTCATCCTTGAGTTTAAGTCGTACTTCTGAAGAGGATTATGCCTCGCAACCCAGTTTACTTCC
>JBMYYT010000008.1:0-24384 GCA_049609665.1 Flavobacteriales bacterium
TCATATAAGGTATTACTTTCTTTTCTTCTTAAAGAAATAAAAGCCAACTGTAAATAGTAAAAAAAGAAGTACTATAATAAAAAGTAGATTTGGCTCAAAACTAAAATTAGACCAGGTCTCAATACTTTGATTATTAACATTCTCAAGAGCTCCTCTAAGTGAATCTTCCAAAATCAATTTATTGTAACAACCCCTTAAAACTAACCTTCTCTCCAATAATTCCGCTTAACTCTGAGATTGAAACTCTATCTTGTTTCATGGTATCTCTATCCCGAATGGTTACGGTATTATCTTCCAAACTTTGGTGATCAATCATGATGCAATATGGAGTTCCAGCAGCATCTTGTCTGCGGTAGCGTTTTCCTGGAGCATCTTTCTCATCATAAAAACAGTTGAAGTCGTATTTTAATTCATTAAAAACTTCTCTTGCTTTATCTGGCAATCCATCTTTCTTTGTCAATGGCATTACAGCAGCTTTAACTGGAGCTAAAGCAGGTGGCAAAGCAAGTACAGTTCTTTCGCTTCCGTCTTCTAACTTTTCTTCTTTCAAAGAGTTAGAAAGTATGGCCAAAAACATTCTGTCTAATCCAATAGAAGTCTCAATTACGTAAGGCACGTAACTTTTGTTTTCTTGTGGATCAAAATACTGTAGTTTTTTTCCTGAGTGTTCTTCATGTGCTTTTAAATCAAAATCTGTACGAGAATGAATTCCTTCTAATTCTTTGAATCCCATTGGAAAATTAAACTCTACATCTGTTGCTGCGTCTGCATAATGAGCCAATTTTAAATGATCATGGAAACGGTAGTTTTCTTCTCCTAAATTTAATGCTTTGTGCCAGTTGATTCGAGTTTCTTTCCAATATTCAAACCATTCTTTTTGTGTTCCTGGCTTGATAAAAAATTGCATTTCCATTTGTTCAAATTCTCTCATACGGAAAATAAACTGACGCGCAATTATCTCATTTCTAAATGCTTTACCAATTTGTGCAATCCCAAAAGGGATTTTCATTCTTCCAGTTTTTTGCACATTTAGGTAATTCACAAAAATACCTTGGGCTGTTTCCGGACGTAAATAAATAGTATTTGAACCTTCGGCAAGTGAGCCAATTTCGGTGCTAAACATCAAGTTAAATTGCCTTACATCTGTCCAATTTTTTGAACCTGAAACAGGGCAAGCAATTCCCAATTCTTCAATCAATTCTTTTACTGCTGGCAAATCATCTTTCCCTAACGATTCTTTGAACTTTTGTTCAATATTCTCAATCTTAGCAAGGTTTCTTAACACATTAGGATTTGTTTTTCTGAATTCTTCTTCATTAAAATCATCCCCAAAACGCTTTAATCCTTTGGCAACTTCTTTGTTTATTTTTCCTCTAATTTTTTCTACATGTTCTTCAATCAACACATCAGCACGGTAACGCTTTTTCGAGTCTTTGTTATCAATCAACGGATCATTAAAAGCATCCACATGTCCAGAAGCTTTCCAAGTAGTAGGATGCATAAAAATGGCAGCATCAATTCCCACAATGTTTTCGTGCATTTGCACCATCGATTTCCACCAATATTCTTTGATATTATTTTTTAATTCCGAACCATTCTGCCCATAATCGTAGGTGGCACTTAGTCCATCATAAATTTCAGATGAAGGGAAAATATAGCCGTATTCTTTGGCGTGAGAAATTACTTTTTTCAGTAAATCGTCAGACATGTAGGTTTGTTTTTTAATTGAGGAGTAAAATTAGTAGTTTTTGAGGAGGTTTCCTTATTTATAGAAAGTAATTTCTTTTCAAAGAAAAAGATTCCTGCCTCCGCAGGAATGACACTATTTTTTCCTTTGTCATTCCTTTGAAGAAAGGAATCTATATAGCGAGAATCCCAATCAATACTTTTATCTATCTTTGAAACAATAAAAATTCATTTTTGAACAAAGAAAAAATCATATTAGGCATTGATCCCGGAACAACCGTTATGGGTTATGGAATAATTAAGGTTGAAGGAAATAAAATGACCTTGCTTTCTTTTGGTGAAATTGTATTGACAAAATACACTACCCATCAACTCAAACTGAAAAAGATATTTGAACGAGTTTTAGGAATTATTGATGAATACCACCCCGATGAATTAGCTATTGAAGCTCCCTTTTTTGGTAAAAATGTTCAATCTATGCTGAAACTTGGAAGAGCCCAAGGAGTGGCTATGGCAGCTGGTTTGTATAGAGAAATCCCAATCACGGAATATCTTCCTAAAAAAATAAAACAAGCTGTAACAGGAAGTGGTAATGCAAGCAAAGAACAGGTTGCTGCTATGTTGCAAACTTTATTAAAAATAAAAACACTTCCAAAAAGATTAGATGCAACTGATGGATTGGCTGCGGCTGTTTGTCATCATTTTCAGGGTGATTCAGGAGAAAAAGGAGAAAGTTATACAGGCTGGAAAGCTTTTGCTGCCAAAAATCCGAAAAGGATAAAATGATTTTTATTTAATGTCATTCCTGCGAAAGCAGGAATCTTATTCATCAGGCTGATTCTCGAGTTTAGATTTCTGCCTTCGCAGAAATGACAGATAAAGTAAATAAAAAAGCATCTATTTTAATAGATGCTTTTAGAATAATTATTAGATCTTGATATTAATCCATATTACCAACCAATCCTTCAGTAACGTTAATAATGTGGTCTCCTACTTTTTCAAAAGAATGGAATATATTACTGTAGATTGTTGCAGTGACAGTATCGTAATCTCCTTTTCCGATTTCCGAAAGATGTTTCTTTCTAATTTTATCTCTCAATGCATTGATATCTTTTTCTTTACTCAAGGCAGAATCAATAGTTACTGTGCTATAATCAGCGTTTAGGTTTTCATTCATAATGATGAAAGCTTCATCCACATTTTTTCCTAATTCAACCAACATGTCCCTGTACTCAGGTGCAAACCATATTTTCCTTTCGTTTTTAGATTCAATAGTTTTAGAAATTTGGTAATAAATATCACCTATTCTTTCTAAATCACCAATCATACTTAACATTCCTCTAATACGCACAGAGGTTTCTGAACTCATTTCTCCTTGCGAAACTTTAGCCAAGTAATCCGCAATCTCAAGTTCCATTCTGTCAGTAATTTCTTCGTACTTTTTTGCTTTTTTGATAAGCTTCACTATTTTCTTTCCTTCTTTTTCCACTAACAGATTGTTTACAAAGCCATTCATTTTATGGGTTACTTTACCAAACTTGCTAATTTCTTTTTTAGCCTCTGAGATGGATAAGTCCGGAGTAGACATCATTCCAGCACTGATATATTCTAAGTGATACTCTTCGTCCTCTTCTCCTTTAGATTTCACTGATTTTTCTGCTATAGAAACTAACCAATTTACAAATGGCAATAATATTACTACATTTAAGAGATTAAAGGCAGTGTGAAAAATTGCTATTCCAACATTGGCGGCATTAGTATCTGTATAGGGATCTGTATCCATAAAACTGGCTATTGCTTTTAGAATAAACGGGAACAAAAGGATTGCCCAAGTAACTCCGATTACATTAAATAAAGAGTGTATACGAGCAGAACGCTTAGCATGTACATTTCCTCCAAGTGAGGCAAGCTCAGCAGTAATTGTTGTTCCAATATTCTCTCCAAGTATCATTGCAGAAGCAACTTCAAAAGGTAATACACCTCCACTTACCAAAATCATCGTAAGTGCCATTGCGGCAGAAGAAGATTGAACAACTACGGTAACCAAAGCACCAAGAAACACAAACATAATAGGACCAAACCAGGAATTTTTATATGCAATAAAAAACTGAACAATTGATGAATCAGCCCCAAGAGTAGGAACTGAATGTTTCAATTCGTCTAACCCTAAAAACAATAAGGCAAAACCAACCAATGCTGACCCCCAATACTTCATTTTTCCTTTTCCGAAGAACAACATTGTAGCTCCAAACGCAATAAAAATATAGGCGTAACTGGCTAAACTCATTTTGAAACCAAAAATAATAATAAGCCATGCCGTAATTGTGGTTCCCACATTGGCTCCCATCATTACTCCAGCGGATTGACGCAGGGTCAAAAGCCCAGCGTTTACAAAACTTACCGTCATTACTGTAGTTACAGACGAAGACTGAACAATAGAAGTAATTCCAAACCCAGTAATAACTCCCTTTATTCTGTTTGAAGTAATAGAGCCTAACATTTTTCTTAGTCTTGAACCAGCAGCTTGCTGAAGTCCTTCACTCATGTTTTTCATTCCAAAAATAAACATCCCTAATGCTCCTAAAAGAACCAATAGTTTAAATATGCCCCATGATCTTTTAGCCTTAAACTTGCTCTTTTTAGACCAAATAACTTCGCCATTTCCTAAATCAATGCCGACTTTACTTACATAGTTTGTCCCTCCAGATAAATCATTTTCCTTGAAAGAAACCTCGTCAATAGATATGTTTTCTTTTTTTATCCATGGAGCTAACTTTTTGTCTGCTTTGTGTTGTTTTTCCCCAACTTTAGTATTGTATTTAACAGTGTAAGATGCATTGGGATAAGCAGCAATTAAATTATTTAAAGTAGTCCTGTTAAGTCCCCACATGAGTACAGCAGATTCTGTTTTTGCTTTAGTACTTAAGTTTTTGAATATAGATTCGTAAAAAGTATTGAAAATTCTTTGAGAGGATTCAAATGCAATGTCATTTTGATTAACTCCAGTTCCAATATAATAATCAAAAAGACTATTTTCTTTCAGTTTCGAAATTGCTACCTCTTTTTGTCCAGAAACTGTTTTCCAGTTATTTTCTCCTCTTGGAGAGTACTTAATAGAAATATAATTTGCATTTTCTTCTCCTTCCAATGAAAAAGTCTTCGTTCCATAATTAAATGGTTTTAAGGTCAAAGAATCTTTGGCTATACTAAATTCTTTGCTATGCTTAACATTTTCTATTAATGAGTTTGTTTCAAATGCAGTTGTGTCTTGTTCCGCAAGCCCAACATTGAATAGAGAAACTAATAGAATTAAAAATGTAAAGTTTTTCATTTGATTTTTGAGTTTATTTTGGTCAAAAGTAAGTGTAATGATTGATATGAAATCTCGTTCAATATTAAGTTAATGTTAAATCTGTATTAAAATAAGGTCAAATTTTAATTCAATGTAAACAGAGTGTTAAATTATACTACTTTTGGAAATCTAAAATTAAAGATTTCTTAATCTCAATTTAAATAAATTTATGAAAAAAATTGTTATATGTGTTTCTTTTTTAGCGTTTTACGCTAATTATTCAAACGCCCAAATTAAGGCAAACAAATTTGGAAAAGGCATTGATGTTCTCGGCAAAGATTCTTCATTTTTTATGAATGCTGGTATTAGATTTCAACAATTATATACCAACGACTGGGATGTAGTGAATGATGATTTAGGAAACATTACCAATCATACTTCTAATTTTTTACTAAGAAGAGCAAGACTAAAATTTAAAGGTTTTGCTTTTGACCCAAAGTTTCAATATAAAATTGAAATTGCTCTAACTAATAGAGATGTCAGTGGTGGGGATTCTCCTCAATACAGTAATGCTTCAAGAATAATGTTAGACGCAGTAGTAAAATGGAATTTTGCTGGTAACTTTTCTTTATGGGCTGGGCAAACCAAACTTCCTGGAAACAGAGAACGAGTTGTTTCTTCAGCTAACATGCAAATGGTAGACCGAAGTAGGTTGAATAGTAGATTTAATATCGACCGTGATATGGGAATCCAATTAAGACACAAGAAGACCATTGGAAAACAATTTATAGTTGAGCATAAACTTGCTTTTTCTCAAGGAGAAGGAAGAAATATTACGAGTGGAAATATTGGCGGATACAACTATACGTATAGATTGGAAATATTACCTTTTGGAAAATTTAAAGATTATAGTACTGTAGATTTTAAACGAGAATCGAAACCAAAATTAGGATTTGGAGTGGCTTATGACATTAATGAAAGAGCGGGAAGGAATAGAGGTCAATTAGGTAGCTTTATTGAAATTGATCCTGCAAGATTAAAAAACCTAAATACATTCTTTGCTGACTTTATGTTTAAGTTCAAAGGATTTTCATTGATGGGAGAATATGCGCATAGAGAAGTTAGTGGAGGAGACAATAGAGTTTTTGATGAAACTAATACCTTAGTTAGCACTTATTACACTGGTCAAGCAGTAAATTTACAAGCTGGTTTGTTATTGAAAAATAACTGGGAGCCTTCGGTTAGATATACATACATGTCACCAGTTTCCTCTAACAAAGAAAACGAATACACAATTGGATTGTCGAAGTATGTGGTGGGTCACAAACTTAAATTTCAAGCTGATTTGAGCTACCGTGATGTGTTAAACAAAGACGACAAACTATTCTATAGAATGCAGGTTGACTTGCACTTTTAAAAGAACAAATTGGATATAAAAAAAGGGGTAGCGAGATTAAATCTCGCTACCCTTTTTCAGTTTTAATAAATCCGTTTTATTTGGTCCATCCTGCAGTCCAATCGTTTCCAGATTCAACAGCTCCCACGAAAGTTCCTGCTGAAAACCAAGAACCTAAAGTTGTTGGGTCAGCAGCATTAATAGTGGAAGTTCCAACGTATCCAGACAAGGTAATTGCTGAATTAGAGTTAGTTGCATCACCAGAAAAAGTTGCACAATCTTTCCAATCCGAAGCATTTGTATAAACATTGGAGTTTTTCAATACCAATTCTCCTGAAGTCATGTTAGTGGTGGTTTGAGCATCAGATACTCTCACTCCATACTTTGGAAAACCAGTTACAATTGCATTATGAATAGTTCCTTTTGTTCCTTCTCTCAATCTCATTCCTGTGTTTGATGCATCTCCGTCATCGACACCCACCAATGTAATGTTTGCAATAGTTGGGTTTGAATAAGGCATCAAAGTATTATCAGAACCGTTATTATCCGCTTCGATTCCTCTGTCACCACCTCCATTTTCCTGGTTTACCACCCAAAATTGTCCGTTTCCTCTCCATCCGTATGTCCAGTCAAAAGAATCATCTTCATTTCCAGTTGACACCGCATATTTTACTGAAACAGTTCCTCCAAAAAATTCGATTCCATCGTCTGCACCTTTGTATGCTTGAATGTATTCCACTGTGGTTCCGCTTCCAACTCCATTGAATGAGAAACCATTTAATTCATTATCAGTTCCTAATAATTTTCCAGCATATTCAACTCTCACATATTTAATCGTTCCTGAGTTATCGTTGTCATTAGAACCTCCATAAGTTCCAGTTCCACCTTCTCCTATTGCTTCGGTTCCGTTATTAATTCTCGCTTTACCGTTGATTATTATTCCTCCCCAATCTCCAGCAGATGGAGTTCCAGTAATAGTTTTTATCGTTGTCATTACAATAGGTTCGGTTGCGGTTCCAACTGCATTGATTTTTCCTCCTCTCAATATCGATAAAAAGGGAGTTGATGCATCGTCTGCAGCAAAAATTTCAGTTCCAGCTTGAATAGTTAAAGTTGCTCCAGCATCAATAAAAATTCCTCCACTCAACAACCATTTTTTGTCACTTGTAAATGTGTAGTTTTCATCAATTGTTCCAACCACTCTTTGATAGGTTTGTCCGTCAATAGTTTTGGTCGTTATAATGTAAGGTGCGGTTTCACAGGATCCATCATCCTCTGTAGCATCAGCATCGTAATTCCTTGCATTTGGGTCAGTGCATCCTTTTGGTTTTTTACACGAAGTAGCTGTCATCATTCCAGCTGCTAAAATCATTAATCCTAAATTTTTAATGTTTGTTTTCATTGTTTTTTCTTTGTCTAATTTTTATATCACAAAGGAATGGAACTCCTATTAACTGAGGTTTTACTGTGTATTAAGGAATGTTTAAATTCTGGATCCTTATCTTAAGTTTAGATTAACAAAAAAACCACACTCAATGAGTGTGGTTTTGAAAAAAAGAAATATCAATTTTTAGAACTTATATCCCACAGATAATGAAGTAAATACACCTCTTCTTGTTGAGTTTATCAATACTGGAGAATTGGATGTCTCCTGCTCAAATCTTACATCTTGATTTAATAAATTTTTAATCCTAAGTCCATAGGAAAAATGCTCAAATTCAAGTCCAGCAACAAGATTAAGTGAATTAACAGGTAATTCATATACATCCCCCAATCCATAGATTCCCACATTATAAATTCTTCTTCCAAACACGTTATAGGAAAGGCTAACGTTAGCTTTGGTAGTTTCAGTCAAATATTTTGAATAGGCTAAATCAATATTAATCAAATAAGGAGATGCTCCTTGAAGTGCTCTTTCGCTGTTGGTTTGTGCAACGTTTGCTCCTTCTTCAAAATTTACTTTGGAGTATAAGTAAGTTCCATTCAGTCCCAAAGAAACATGATTCCAAAAAGAGTAATCAGTTTTCCCAAGAAAATCGAGTGATTTATTGAATTCAAATTCAATTCCAGCAACGGTAGCTTTTTCAGCATTTCGGAAAGATTGTAGTTGGTTAGTTGCAACCTCCATTGTTTTCTCAATAGGATTAATAAGGTGTTTATAAAATACTCCAACCGCCATAAATTGCCCTCTCTTTGGGTATCTCTCATACCTTAAATCAAAATTATAGTTTTCTCCATTAATCAGTTCTGGATTTCCTACCGTTGTTGCTCCTGCAAACACCTCTGTATATTGGAAAGGTGCAACTTCTTTGAATCCTGGTCGCGATATTGTTTTGCTTGCCGACATTCTAACAATATTGGTGTCATTGGGCTGGTATTTTAAGATTAACGAAGGCAAAATATCGGTTGAAACAATTCTATTAATTCTTTTGAAATCGGGTTGAGTTTGGTCTTGGTAAGTTATTTTTTGGTCACTTAGTTCAAGTCGAGCTCCTCCAATTATTTCAATTGATTTGCTAATATTTATATCAAAAAAACCATAAGCAGCATTGATATTTTGCTCAGCTAAATAGGCACTTGCAGGATTCAAAGCTTCTTGTATCGTAAACAAACCTCTGTCGTGTGAATTTTTATTGATGTATGAATCAGGAGATAACACATCCACAGAAGATTGATTAATATTCAAATCATATACATATTGTTTGTAGTCAAAATCACGTTTTTTTCTTTTAACCTGCCCTCCAAGTGTCGCAGATATTTTTGAACCATCCTCTACATTTTCAGTATTGTATTTAAAAATATATTCGGTTTCGGCTTTCGCAACGAATTGATTTTCATTCAAAAAACTGAAAAACCTGTGGTTTTCAATTCTATCCGTAGCGTTAAAAGTGTAATTCTCGGTATTGTCTTTGTCGTCATAAAAATAAACCAATTGCCTTCTGTCTGGCTCGGTGCTTTTTGCCGTGTTAATTGCAGTTGACCATCTCAATCTTAGTTTATTGTCTTTAAGCAGAAAGTGTGATCCGCTTAGTTGATTATTCATCAAGCTATTTTGTTGGAAAGTGTACCTTCTTGAATAAACATTTCGAGCATAATCCCAATGCGAACCATAAATTTCTTTGGTTTCATCTTCTGATAAATTTACATACAAGAAATTATAGGTAATGATGTTGTTGTCATTAGTTTCATAGGCCAAATTACTCAATAACGAAGTGCTGGTTTTAGTAGTGTATTCATCAAAATCATAATCTATTTGAACATCCTCTTGAGTGTTAATCACCTTATATTTTCCAAATTCATATTTGGTGCTGTTTGAATGATTCAATGAAATCAAATATCCTATTTTGGATTCGTTGTTTTTTAAATCGAATAAATTCCCCGTGAGCAAACCAAAACTGGAGTTAGGCAAAACGCTTTTGTAAATTGGGTTAAGATTTGTTCCAAATATTTTTTGGTCACCTTCGGTCGATTTATAGGCTTCTTGTCTTGTTATTTCCGTGGGGATAGCTCTTGTTCCATCATCAAATCCAAAATAATCAAACCTTCCTCCTTGGTATGTCATTCTTTTTCTTCCAATAGTTTGGGAGTTAAACCCAGTTCCTAAAGACACTTTAAAAATCTTTTCGCTTGGATAATCTTTCGTGTTAATGTCCATAACACCTCCCGAAAAATCTCCTTCGAAGTTAGGCAGGAATGCCTTTTTTACTGCTAAATTCTTAATGACCGAAGCTGGAAATATATCTAAGGGAATAACTTTCTTATCAGGGTCTGGAGAGGCAATTGGCAAACCATTTAGGTAAGCAGAATTGTATCTGTCTCCCATTCCTCTTACGTATACATTTCCTGAGCCTACTACCGAAAGCCCAACTACTTTCGAAGCACCTTCTGCAACATCAGATATTCCTTTTTCTTTGAGTTTTTGGGCTCCAATTACACTTTCTAATCCATTTGACTTTTTAATCGCCTCAATATCAGCAGCTTTCGATTCGCCACTTGATTTCTCAACATAAACAAATGTCCCTATCGTGGATTCGTTTGTTTCTAAAGCAACATTCAACACAATATCTTTATCTATAATTTCAATAGTTAATTCTTGGGTTTTCAGCCCAATGTTTGAAATTACTAATGTGTATTTTCCTTTTTTAAGTGGCAATTGATAGGCTCCATCGAAATCACTTGCAGCCCCAATGCTTGTGCCTTTTACCATAATATTTGCAAAAGGAACTGTTTCAGTTAACTCACCTGAAATTTGCGTGATTATTCCTGAAACTTTAAACTGACTGTAGCTCACTGATGAAATCAATAATAGAGTAAAAAATAATATTCTTTTCATTTCTTTGTTTTTTATTTACAGCAAAGGACTTCTATTAATATTAACCCTATGTTAAGCCAGTATTATATTTACTGAAACTCGTCAATCGCATTAAAAAAATGATTTTCTTTGTTAAGGAATTTTAAACAAACTATGAGCTCAAGCAAAATACTATTGGTAGATGATGACGAGGATATTCTTGATTTATTAGAATATAATCTTACAAAAGAAGGCTATAAAGTTGCCACAAGTAAAAATGGAAAAGAAGCAATACTAAAAGCAAATAGTTTTGTTCCCGACCTTATCATTATGGATGTAATGATGCCCGAAATGGACGGAATTGAAGCTTGTGCCGAAATTAGAAAAAACCCTTTGTTGGGAAATGCAATCATTACATTTTTAACAGCCCGTGGCGAAGATTACTCTCAAATTGCTGGATTTGAAGCGGGTGCAGATGATTATATTACTAAACCCATTAAACCCAAAGTACTTTTTAGTAAAATAAAAGGGCTGCTCAGGAGAAATTCGAAATCAAACGATACTGAAGAAAATACTTCGGGAATTCATATTGATCTTGAAAAATACATTGTGAGAAAAGAGGATGAAAAAATAACTCTTCCAAAAAAAGAGTTCAAGCTTCTTTCCTTACTCATGTCAAAACCCAATAATGTGTTTACTCGAGAAGTGATTTTTAACTCTGTTTGGGGGGATGATATTGTAGTGGGAGATAGAACAATTGATGTTCACATCCGAAAATTAAGAGAAAAAATAGGCGACAATTATATTAAAACCGTCAAAGGTGTTGGGTATAAATTTGTGAGTGAATAATGTTATTTTACTAAAGTTCTATTTCTTAAATACAAACTATAAATCAACATTATAAAGCTGATTATTAGAATTAGTGTTCCCCAGAATGAATAAGACATTCCTAATTGTGCAGTTATCGACCCAGTATCTGACCAGCTTTCTTCTTGTCCGCCAACTGTAACTCGCTCCGTATATAAATATCCAATTTGCTTATAGGTATCTACACAAGCCATAATCCCAATTATTTGAACAACAAACTGTTGAATCATTGGCTTGGCTTTGATTGCAATAAACAGAAAAACCAATCCTAAGGATGAAATAACAACTACACCTACCGTAGTCCTTACCCAAATTGCAACAGAGATAATCATTGAAATCGAAAGAATATAAAGAATGATTTTAGATTTTTTGAAACTTTTACTCATCAAAATTAAAATAGAGCCAACAACTGGAGGTCCAAACAAACCTGCGGCAGAAACTAAAGCTCTTGCATATGGACTTATGTCTGTAGGCAATCTATTCCAAGCAAGACCAGAGCCATTCGGAAAAATTTCTAATTTCACAAAATCACCTCCTACGATGATAGCCATAATCCCATGTCCCATTTCGTGAAACCAAGTTCCCATTATTGTAAAGGGATAAAGGATGTAATACCCATAGTAAAAGCGCCAAATAAAAACAGTTAGAATTGCAAATCCAACGAATCCAAGTATCGAGTAATAATCTACTTTATATTCTTTTGCCATAGTTTCAAATTATTTTCTAAGATAGGAAAAAGCGTTTAGTTTGTTATTCCTTTGGATAAACCTTATTTTCGTCACACACTAATTAAAAGTCCTATTTATGAAAGGAATTATTTTAGCTGGAGGATCAGGTACTCGTTTGCACCCGTTAACTTTAGCAGTAAGCAAACAGCTAATGCCTGTTTATAACAAACCTATGATTTACTATCCTTTGGCAACTCTTATGAGTTCAGGGATAAAAGAGATTCTTATTATTTCAACCCCACAAGATTTACCAAACTTTGAAAAACTATTAGGAGATGGAAGCAGATTAGGCTGTAAGTTTAGCTATAAAGTTCAAGAGGTTCCTAACGGACTTGCACAAGCATTTGTATTAGGTGAAGAATTTATCGGGAATGATAGTGTGGCTTTAATTTTAGGAGATAATATTTTCTATGGTGGAGGATTATCCAACAATTTAAAACAACAAGTTGACCCTGATGGAGGAGTAGTTTTTGCTTATCACGTTTCTGACCCAGAACGCTATGGTGTTGTTGAGTTTGACAATGATATGAATGCTATTTCTATCGAAGAAAAACCAGAAAAACCAAAATCAAATTATGCAGTACCTGGTCTTTATTTTTATGATAATTCAGTGGTAGAAATTGCAAAAACAATAAAACCAAGTGCACGAGGAGAATATGAAATTACTGATGTAAATAACGAATATCTTAAACGAGGTAAGTTGAGTGTTTCAATTCTTGATAGAGGAACTGCTTGGTTAGATACGGGAACTTTTCATTCATTAATTCAAGCCAGTCAGTTTGTTCAAGTAGTAGAGGAACGTCAAGGTTTAAAAATAGGATGTATTGAAGCTGTGGCCTTTGCGAGAGGTTTCATCAACAAAAATCAACTTCGGGAAATCGCTACCCCTCTTTTAAAAAGTGGATACGGGGATTATTTAATGACATTGATTGAAGAATAGAAAAAATTGCGCATGACAAACAAAGAATTGATTGAAGCCGAAATTGAGACCTACCTTCAATCTTATACTCATCATAAACTTTATGAACCCATAAAGTATTTACTTCAGTTAAATGGAAAGAGAATAAGACCATCAATTCTTCTTGATTCCACCTCAATTTTTGGAGGAAACGTTAAAGAAGCCATGCCAATTGCTCTGGCTGTGGAGGTTTTCCACAACTTTACGTTAATGCATGATGACATCATGGATAATTCTTCATTGCGAAGAGGAAAACCCACAGTTCATGAAAAATGGGATGTGAATTCTGCAATACTCTCTGGGGATGCTATGATGATAATGGCCCATCAATTAATTGAAAAAATCCCTGATCAATATAAAGGAAAGATCTATTCTGCCTTTAACAAAATGGCTTTGTGGTTATGCGAAGGACAGCAAGACGATATGGATTTTGAGAAGAGAGAAAAAGTTGAAATCCCGGAGTATTTAACGATGATTAAAAACAAAACTTCAGTGTTAATTGGATTTTGTTTCGAAGCTGGAGCCATATTAGGAAAAGCTGACGAGGAAACAACTCGAAAAATTTATGATTTTGGGATCAACTTAGGGCTTGCTTTTCAACTCCAAGATGATTTTTTGGACTTGTATCCCAAAAGTGAAAAAATGGGTAAAGTAGTTGGAGGAGACTTATTAAATAGAAAAAAATCTATTCCTTACCTTATTGCTTTGCAAGAATCTGACAAAAATCAAATTGTTGAAATCAAAAACCTAATAAATTCAAATGACCCGGGCAGAGTCTCACATTTATTGCAAGCGTTTGAGAAATTAGAAGTAAAAAACAAAACTGAAGAAATGATTCAAGATTATTTCAGAAAATCAATTCAAAGTCTTGATTCCATTGAAGGTTATGATTTATCTTCACTCAAAGTTTTTGCTCAAAATTTGCTTGAAAGGGTTCAATAATTATATTCAAAAACAGAGAAATTTTGCGATTGTTAATCGCACTTAAATTCGGTATATTTGTTCCGCTTAGAAACGAATATGGATTTGCAATTTAAAATAACCAAAGAATTTATTGAAGAGATTCAAGAGTTCATCTCCAGGAATAATGGAGATGCAATTCTTTCTGCGATAGATGGAGTTCATGAAGCGGATATTGCTGAAATCCTTGATTTGGTTTCTATGGAAGAAGCAAAATACATCTTTCGTCTTTTGGATGATGAACTTGCTTCTGATGTTTTAGTAGAACTCGAAGAAGATGTTCGTTTAAAGTTTCTTGAAGCTCTATCTGCAAAAGAAATTGCAGGTCAAATGGACAACATGGATTCAGATGATGCAGCAGACATCATGGCGGAAATTCCTGAAGAAAAACAAGAGGCTGTAATTCAGCAAATTGAAGACCCACAACAAGCGATTGATATTGCTTCATTGATGCAATATGACGAAGATACTGCAGGTGCAATAATGGGTACTGAGCTTATCTGTGTCAATGAAAATTGGAATACAGATCAATGCATCGAAGAAATGCGAATTCAAGCTGAAAATGTGCAGTACATTTATACAGTTTACGTGGTGGATAACCACAAAAAATTAACGGGAATGTTGTCATTAAAAAGTCTTCTATTTGCAAAAAAAGGAACTTTAGTTAAGGATATTTATTTAGAAAATGTTCGTTCCATTAACTCAGATGAAAGTATTGAAGAGGTAGCATCAATGATGAAAAAATATGATTTTGTTGCTCTACCTGTACTCAATCCAGATGGAATATTAATCGGTAGAATTACGATTGATGATGTAGTAGATATAATCCAAGAAGAAGCGGAAAAGGATTATCAAATGGCAAGTGGTATCTCTGAAAACGTAGAATCCAGCGATAGTGTTTTAGCTTTAACCAGAGCAAGATTGCCTTGGTTGATAGTAGGTTTAGTGGGGGGTGTTTTGGGAGCTTTGGTTATTGGTTTATTCGAAGATCAACTCTCTCAATACGCTCAAATGGCATTGTTTATTCCACTAATTGCTGCGATGGCAGGAAACGTAGGGGTTCAGTCTTCTGCAATTGTAGTTCAAGGAATCGCCAGTAACAATATTGATTTGTCCAGTATTTCAGGCAAATTAGCAAAAGAATTTGGAGTCGCTTTCCTTAATGGCTTAGTTTGTTCAATCCTTATTTTTGGATTTATAACATTCGTTCTGTCCGATTTAAAATTAGGATTAACTGTTAGTATTTCTCTTTTAATAGTTATTATTTTCGCTGGACTTTTTGGAACTTTAGTACCGCTGGTATTAAACAAAAGAAATATAGATCCCGCTCTTGCTACAGGTCCATTTATAACCACATCCAATGATGTAATAGGCTTATTCATTTACCTTTATATCGGGTATTTGATTTATTTTTAACTTCAAGGAAACAATCATTGTTTTCAATGATTTGTTGTTTTTATTTAATATAAGTATTGGATGAGATTCAAGATTAATAATCTTTGTTAAATCTTTTCTTATATTTAAAACCAATGCCGCTATTCTCAAAAATGAAATCAATACATCGAATACAGTTTAATAAAAGAAACATTTTGGTTTCATTTTGTTTGTTGTTTGGTTTATTGCTGATTTCAATCTCGGGATTTTCTCAAACAACTCTTCAAGAAATAAAATATAAAATTGATACAGCTCAAAAAATAGAGGCTAAGGTAAATTATATGATGGATTTATCTGAGCATTACTTTCAAATGTACGTTGATAGTTTAGACAAAGCAATTGAAATTATTGATGAAACTGTAAAGTTTTCTAAGGGCAAAGGGATCTCGTATGTTGAAACTTGGGCATATAATTTAAAGGCTTCAATAAACTATGAGAAGGGTGATTTACCGAACGCCTTGGAAAATTATGAAAATGCAAAAGAAATTGCAGAATTACAAAAAAATGACAAAAGAGTAAATCAGATTAAAGATAACATGGCAGATGTCCTTTATGATATGGGACGAAAGGACGAAGCTATATCACTAAGATTTTCTGCAAGAGATTATTTTAATGGTAAAAATGATTCTACATCTTGGATTATTTGCCAGTCTGGATTGGTTTATATGTTCATGCAGGACGGTAGGAACAAAGATATGATTGATGCTGCAAAAGAAGCGATAGATTATGGATATGATTATCCATCAATGATTGAAATATATGGGAACATGGGAATCGTTTATGAACGTGTAAATAAACTTGATTCTGCCGAATATTTTATGTCGCTGGCTGGCGAAATGGGTAAAGACTATCCGCTTTTCCTGTTGGACAACCAAACCGCACTTGCCCAAGTCATTAAGAAAAGAGGAGATACTACAAGAGCCTTAGAAACTTTACTCGATGTACATAATTCATTTGAACCTCAAACCAAAAGCAAAAGTTACTTCATTCTAAAAGTGCTGATTGCAGAGACATATATGCAATTGGGGGAGTATGAAAATGCAGAAAAATTCCTGGAACAAACTGATGGGAATATTTCAAATTCTATACTTATTCAACAAAGAAAGATAGGGAAAATAGGGAAAGACATTTATTTCAATCAAGGGAAATATAAAAAAGCATATTATTACTCCGAAATGTACCATGCTGCAAAAGACTCTATAAACGATGCCAAGCGTGATAGTAGTTATAAGTTGATTCAAGAAAAATACAATGTAGCTCAAAAACAAGAGACTATAAACAGTCAAAAAATAAAGCTGAAAAATTATACCATCTACATTATTGCATTGGCAGCTTTGCTTCTACTTGGAGGTCTTATTTATTATAATGCCAGAAAAAAAACAATCTTCAAACAAAAAATTGCAGAGGAAAAACAAAAAGCAAAAGAGCAAGAAATTCAAAGTTTGAAGAAAGAAAACAAAATTATTTCAATGCAATCAATGTTGGAAGGTCAGGAGGAAGAAAGAAGAAGAATTGCCCAAGATTTACACGATAATATTGGGACGTTAATGGCCTCAATTAAGCTTAAATTTTTGTCTATTCAAAAAGAGATGGAAGATATTCAAAAAATGAATATTGCTGGCGAGCTTGATAGTATGATAAGCAATGCATCACAAGAAGTGAGACGAATTAGTCATAGGATGACACCAAGAGTATTGGAAATCACAGGATTAAAAGGAGCGGTAGAAGAATTAAGACCGCAATTGATAGCTGAGAATATCAAATTTAAATCAAATAATGAATTGCTCGGTCAAATTACTGACAAAAACCTGTCAATAAACATCTATCGGGTAATTCAAGAAATATTTAATAATATTGTAAAACACTCCAAAGCTGATTTGGTATCTATGAATAGTGAAATCCGAGAGGATGAACTTGTTTTGAGAATCCGGGATAATGGAATAGGTTTTAGTCCAGAAAAATGGGAAAATTCTAATTCTGTAGGATTAAGCAGTATTAAAAGCAGAGTAGAATACCTCAACGGGAAAATTAAGTTAATAGAGGATGAAGGAACACATTATAAAATATCCATTCCGCTAACATGAAAATTAAAATTTACATCATTGACGATCACAAAATATTGATTGATACTTTCAAACAATATTTTGAAGCGATAGCAGATTTTGATGTAGTAGGTTATGCATTGAATGGTTGCGAAGCCATAGAAATGTTAAACCCAAACGATGGAAATATTAAGCCAGATATTGTTCTTCAAGATATTGACCTGCCAGATATGAATGGTATCGATTGTACTAAAGCTTTGTTAAAATTAAATCCTGATTTAAAAATCATAGGAGTTTCAACTTACACTGAAACGGCAATTGTAAAAAAACTGATGAACTCTGGTGCTAAAGGGTATATCTCGAAGTCTAATGATATCGAAAATTTGGAGAATGCAATCAGAAAAGTATACAACAATGAAGAATATTTGGGGAGTACAATTGCCAATAATTTACTTCAAGAAATGATGAATGCTCCAGCTCCAAAACGCAAATCTCTGATACCGTCAATCACCGAAAGAGAAAATGATGTTCTTCTACTAATTTACCAAGAAAGGAATACTGATGAAATAGCAAAAGAGCTTTTTATTAGTGTGAATACTGTTCAAACTCATCGAAAAAACTTGATCCTAAAATTTGATGTAAGAAATTCTGTTGGTTTAGTGAGAAAAGCCATCGAATTTGGAATCATAAAAATTTAATTCACCTCACTGAAAACAGTGATTTTTATAATATCACTGATTTGCGGTATAAAAACCCTAACACTTCTTTCTATTTTTGGTAGAATATTTCCAATCGATATTGGAAATCATATTCTATATGGCATGAAGAAAAATTTATTTCTTTTCATTTTTATCTTTAGTTCATTTCTCTCGCAGGCATCTACTATTGTAGTGACCAATAAAAGCAATGCTGGAAGCGGTTCATTGAGAGATGCTGTTTCAATTTCTTCTTCAGGAGACACTATTCGCTTTGCCGATAGCCTTTTAAATGGCAGTAACGATACCATTTATTTAACTTCAGAAATTTCAATCACCAAAAGCTTAACAATCATTGGGCTTTACAACCACTCAGACACGCTTTTTATAAGTGGGAGCAACTCAAATAGAATTTTTAATATTAATATCCCCATCTCACCAAAAATTATGGTTCTCGATAGTATTTGTGTATTGAATGGAAATTTAAGTACTACATCATATGGATATGGAGGAGCAATCTATTTTGAAGGAGACACAATATTCCTAAGTAATAGCGTTATTCTAAACTCTCAATGTAGAGGACGAACATATGCTTATGGAGGTGGATTGTATGTTAGCGGTAATGCTTTTATAACTAATTGCTTAGTAAAAGGAAATTTTCTCTTTGCCGATTATGCCGCAAGCACTAATGTAAATGCGTATTCCTCTGGAGGAGGAATATATATAAGGGATGGAATAGGTGTATTAACTTATTGCGAAATAGAAAAAAATAGATCCGCATCAAACAGTAGATCTTCAAGCAGATCTACCCGTGCACGTTCTTATGGAGGTGGAGTGTTTTTTGGTGATTCATCTTATGTTTTTCAGACAACAGTGATAAAAAACAAGACCCAAAATAATTCTTACTGTTATTCAACTTACGGAACAGGGAATTCTTCATCTTATGGTTCTGGAATTTATTGTACGAAAAAAAGCCAAATAATAAACTCAATAATTTCCAATAATGAAAGTGAATCAAGTTCCTATTCAAGGATTTACGAAGGAAATTCCAAGTCATATGGTGGTGGAATATTTTTTAACGATACTGCCATTTTAGTCAATTCAATTGTCTCTCATAATTTGTTAATCTCAGAGGCTGAAACAAATAGTAATAGAAATGCTGAAAGCACTGCACAAGGTGCAGGGATTTTTTCTTTTAAAAATCTAAATATTCAAGGGTGTAATATTCTTAGCAATGTAAATACAACCAATTCTGACTCAAAGCAAGGTCTTTCGCAATCAAATTCAAGTGGTGGAGGAATATACTCTGTTGGAAGTTTAGAAATGAAAACCTGTACAGTTGAGAATAATTTGAACACAACTGATGCAAAGGGTGACTACTCAAACGGGAGAGGAAAAGCCTTTACCAGTGGAGCCGGAATCTATTGTAGTTTTAACTTAGAAGTTGATAGTTGTTCCATTTTATCGAATAGTAACAATTCAATAGCGGTTGGCAGATACGTTACCAAATCTGCTGTTGGTGCTGGTATTGCTTCAAGTGGTTCAGTGTGTGAAATTAAAAACACTAATATTTCCTTAAACACTAACAACTCTTCTGTATCAGGAGGCAATTCTGTTAGTTCAAGTGTAATTGGTGCTGGCTGTATTTTTGATAATGTAATTATGGAAAACTGTTTAATTTCAAAAAACATCAATAATGCAGGAAACTATAGTGCTTCAAAGTATCCAAGCTCGAAAGGAGCAGGAATTTACATTGGCTATACGGCTGACATAAATAAAACAACAATATCAGGAAATAGAAGTGAAAGCGATAGATCATATGGTTGTGGGTTGTTTTCGGGAAGTGACTCCACTTTTTTAATAAAAAATTCAACTATCGTAAATAATTCAATTATTTCGTATGATAATTATCGATTTGGTTCAGGTGCTTATTTACCTGGATCAAAAGCCAAAATTGAAAGCAGTATAGTCGCTTTGAATATAGGAGGACAACAACAGATATCAGGCGCAATTTCTGGCAATGGCTTTAATCTATTTGGAGATTCATTTGTTTCAGGAAGTATTTCAACAGATAAACTTAGTGCAACATTAGATTCATTAAATCTTGATACCTTAAAAAACAATGGAGGATTATATTTCACTCATCTTCCAGGTGCTGGAAGTATTGCTATAAATAAAGGAAACCCCTTTGATTTAAGTAACGCACATAATGATATAGTAAGGTTCGGAAGAAGGGAAACGGGAGCTGCTGAATCAAGATACTGCGGAAATTTAATACGAATTGACACATCTATTTGCACCGAAGATAGTGTTGTTTCATCCTTTAGTAATACAATTTATGATACAACTGGAATTTATTATGATACTTTACACAGATTCCCTGGTTCTTGCGATAGTGTTATTCAGTACAACATTACATTAAATTCCTCGAAAGACACAAGCATATTTTTAGTGGAATGTGACTCTTTTTTATTTGGTGGAATAGTCAGAACAATAAATGGAACATACGTTGATTCGTTAACAACGGTTGATGGATGTGACAGTATAGTTAGCCTAACTCTGACCATTAACCATTCGGCAGCAATTGCAATCGCTGACACCACATGTGGTATATATTTCTTTGGAGGTAATGCACTTTTCTCTTCAGGAACTTATGTTGACACATTTATGACATCCAATGGTTGTGACAGTATTGTGACATTGAGTTTAACTATTGATTCAAATTCTCATTCTCACATTGATGTTACTGTTTGTGATAGTATAATAAGCCCAACAGGAAAAGTATGGAAGACATCAGGTGTATTTTATGATTCACTGCCTTCAGCCAATGGTTGTGATTCAATATTGGTTTATAATTTATCTGTCAACTATTCTTCTCTTTCGGAAATTCAGAAAATTGTTGCCTCCGATAGAAAAGCTGATGTATTGTATGGACGAACTGTTGCTGTCAGCGGAAAATATGCCGTAGTAGGAGCATATCGTGAATATTATGATACTTCAGGCACCAACTATTTAAGGGCATCTGGTTCGGCTTATGTTTATGAGCGAGATATTTCAGGAGAGTGGGTTGAAATGCAAAAATTAGTGCCATCTGATAGGGGTAGTGATGATGAATTTGCAAATTCTGTATCCATATCAGGAAATTACATAATTATAGGAGCTGCGCATGACGAAGACGATACCACTAAAACTAATTGGCTTCTTCGAGCGGGTTCGGCATATATTTTTGAGAGGAACTCTGGTGGAATATGGATAGAAACACAAAAGCTTTACGACACAGCCAGAGCAGCTGAAGATAGATTTGGAAATTCAGTTTCTATTTCAGGAAATTATGCTATTGTAGGTGCATTCTTAGAGGATGAAAATGTCTCAGGAATTAATTCATTAACTGATGCTGGCTCGGCATTCGTATATGAAAGAAACTCATCAGGATTTTGGGTAGAAAAACAAAAACTTGTTGCTTCTGATAGAGATGCTTATGCACATTTTGGAAATTCAGTTTCTATTTCTGGCAATCAATTAATTATTGGGGCCAGTGAAGAGGAAAAAAATGCTTCGGGTGTCAATTTGCTCAGAAACGCAGGTGCTTCCTACATTTTTGAACGAAACGCTGGAGGAATATGGATAGAAAAACAAAAGATTGTAAACATTGATAGAGCTGCCTACGATGGATTTGGCACTTCTGTGTCGATATCAGGAAATCAAGTAGTTGTTGGGGCAGATAATGAAGATGATGATACTTCTGGAATGAACCCAATTTTTGCAGCTGGTTCTGCATATGTTTTTCAAAAAAACAAGAATGGGCTATGGCTGCAAAATCAAAAATTAATTGCACCAATAAGAAATAATAGTGATGCTTTTGGAACATCTGTGTCTATATCGGGTAACACAATAGTTGTAGGAGCTCACCAAGAGGATGAAAATGCTGATGAACTCAATACTTTGCTTGGTTCTGGATCTGCTTATGTTTATCGGAAGAACTCATCTAACTTTTGGACTTTGACCAATAAATTAGTTGCCGCAGATAGAGCCTCTAATGACCGATTTGGTTTTTCTGTATCCGTTTCTGGAGAATCTATTTTAGTGGGAGCTTATACAGAAGACGAAGACACTTCGGGATTAAATACGCTCAATGATGCTGGTTCAGCCTACATGTTTGAGTTCTCTTTCCCGCCAAGATTTGATTCTATAAGAGACACCGTTTGTGATAGTTTGACTACTCTTTCCGGTAAAGTGTTTTCTTCAACAGGGATTTATTACGATACCCTTGCAAGTTTTGATGGATGTGATAGTGTTATAAAATATGATATTCTGGTCAATTACTCATCAGACACTGTTTTATACGATACAGTTTGTGACAGTCTTATATCGCCAAGTGGAAAAGTTTGGACAACCACCAATACTTATTTAGATACTTTAGTAAACTCATCAGGTTGTGATAGCTTAGTGATATTTAATTTGATGGTAAATTCAGTAACCAGTTCAACGCAAACCTTAACCGTGTGTGATAGCTTAGTCTCTCCAAGCGGGAAAATCTGGAGAACTTCTAACACCTATTTCGATACGATTTCTAATTCATCAGGTTGTGATAGTTTAATGACTTTTAATTTAACTGTAAACAATACTTCAAGTTCAACTCAAACTGTAACCGTTTGTGATAGTTTTATTTCTCCTTCTGGTAAAATTTGGAAAACATCTAACACCTATTTCGATACCATTTTAAACGCCAATAGTTGTGATAGTCTTTTGACTTTCAATCTTACAGTAATACCAACGGTTTACGTTTCTCTGAACGATACCAGCTGTGACACTTATTTATGGAGAGCAAATACTTACACAACATCTGGTTCGTACCACGATACAAGCTCATCAGGTTTTTGCGATAGTATTTTCACTCTCAATCTTGTCATTTATAATTCAGTTTCAAATTGGCAAAGTTTCAATGGGTGCGATAGTTTATTATTACCTAATGGAAATACGGTTTATTTCAGTGGAACTTATCGAGATACTTTTAACACAGAAAATGGTTGTGATAGTATACATAGGTATCAAGTTACGATGAGGAGAACAAAAGTTACTAATTTAACTGTGGTGAATTGTGGTGAATTTACAAGTCCAAATGGAAAAACTTGGGGCTCAACTGGAACCTATATTGATACTTTTCCATTAGTTTCAACTGGTTGTGATAGTTTAGTGATTTATGATTTAACCATTAATGATACGAGTAGTTCTGTTCAAACATTAACCGTCTGTGACAGTTTAGTTTCTCCATCCGGGAAAACTTGGAATACTAACGGAACTTATTTAGACACAATTCCAAACTCATCAGGATGTGATAGTTTAATGACTTTTAATTTGACTGTGAATTATACCAACAGTTCATTCCAAAATCTGACAGTCTGCGACAGTTTAACTTCTCCTTCTGGAAAAAAATGGAGTTCGTCAGGAACTTACTTGGATACAATCAATAATTCTTCTGGGTGTGATAGCTTAATGACTTTTAATCTTACTGTAAATTATACTTCTAATTCAACTCAATCACCTACAGTTTGTGATAGCTTTGTTTCACCATCTGGAAAGGTTTGGAAAACAACAGGAAATTATTTAGATACAATTATCAATGCATCAGGATGCGACAGTTTGATGAATTTTAATTTAACGGTTTTGCCAACAGTCTTTGTTACATTAAATGATACAGGTTGTGATAATTATTCCTGGAGATCAAGCTCTTATTCTGCTTCTGGAACTTATAGTGATACCAGTTCAAGTGGATTTTGTGACACTATATATTCTTTAAATCTTATCATTTATAATTCTGTTTCAAACTGGCAAAGTTTCAATGGTTGTGATAGTTTATTATTACCAAATGGAAATACGGTTTATTTTAGTGGAACATATAGAGATACTTTCAGCACCGTAAATGGTTGTGATAGTATTCACAGGTATCAAGTTACGATGAGGAGAACAAAAGTCACTAATTTAACCGTAGTGAATTGTGGTGAATTTACAAGTCCAAATGGAAAAACTTGGGGCTC
>JBMYYT010000009.1:0-22683 GCA_049609665.1 Flavobacteriales bacterium
ATGGGTAGAGACGGAGGAGGTAGTACACTCTCTCAGCAACTTGCTCTTAATTTATATGGAAAAAGAGCTTCAGGGTTTATTAATAGAGTAAAACAAAAATTTGGAGAATGGATTATTGCAGCCAAGTTAGAAAAAAGATATACCAAGGAAGAGATAATGACAATGTATTTCAACAAAGTTGATTTCCTTAATCAAGGTGTAGGAATTCATTCAGCTTCAAAAGTGTATTTTAGTAAAACACCTGCAGAGCTTAACTTACAAGAGGCTGCGATGTTGGTGGGAATGGTGAAAAATCCAAATGGATACAATCCAAAAAGACACCCTGAGGCGGCAAAAAAAAGAAGAGAAGTAGTATTAAAACAAATGTTGAATAACGATTATATCAATAAGAAAGTTTATGATTCAGTGCGAGTTTTGCCGTTAGGTCTTAATTTGACCTCGGTTGACCACAAAGATGGAATAGCACCATATTTTAGAGAAACTTTACGAGCTGATCTAAATAAATTATTAGATGAGAAAGACGAGGATGGAGAATATAAGTATTTAAATAAAGTAACTGGAAAACCCTACAACCTTCGTAAAGATGGGTTGAAAGTTTATACGACCATTGATTCTCGAATGCAGAAATATGCGGAGTGGGCTGTGATGGAGCATTTAGGAAAGGAGTTGCAGAATGATATGAATAGATATTTGAAGAAACGAAAAAAGCGGTATCCGTTTGTAAATTCTATTTCCAAAAAAGATGCAGACGGTATTCTTGAGAGGGCAAAAAAGCAAACAATGCTATATAAGACTCTAACAGGTAAAGCTTGTGCAGTTTGCGAAAGACCTGGGACCAAGAAGAAAGGAGGTAAATATATTTGCAACTACAATAAAAATCACATTAATCCTACTTATACAGAAGCTCAAATAGATACTATTTTTAATACTCCAGTTTCTACACAAGTCTTTGACTGGACAGCTAAAGGCTATGAAAAGGACACTTTAATTTCACCAATGAATAAGATAAAATACCTAAAAGGTATATTACGTGCTGGGATGATGTCAATGGATCCACATACAGGATTTGTTAAAGCATGGGTTGGAGGTCCAAATTTTAAATATTTTCAATATGATATGGTAAGAACAGGGAGAAGGCAAGTAGGTTCTACTTTTAAGCCTTTGGTTTATGCCTCTGCAATTGATGCGGGAGTTACTCAGCCTTGTGATGAAGTATTGAATATTGAGCATTGCTGCCCTATTCCCGATAATCCAAACAGAAATTGGTGCCCTAAAAATGCAGGTTTAAAGTTTGATGGGTTACCGATGTCTATAAAATACGGATTGGCTGGTTCTGTTAATAGCACTACTGCTGCGGTAATGAAAAAAATAGGGCCAAAAAAAGTGAGAGAAAATGCTATTAAAATGGGGATTAGTGGTAAACATGTCAATGAATATCCATCTATCGCATTGGGAGCTTGCGATTTAACTGTTTATGAGATAGTAGGTGCAATGAGCACTTTTGCAAATAAAGGGGTTTTTATTAAACCAATTATTATTACCCGAATTGAAGATAAAAATGGAGCTGTAATTTATGAAGCACAACCCCATACAGAACAAGTTTTTGACGAGAACTTATCTGCGACTATGCTAAAAATGATGAAGTTGGTTGTTGATGGACAAAAAAGTTCATATAGAAAACAACCCGCAGGAACCTCAATGAGGTTAAGATATTCTGGGAGAAAATATGGAGGGTTTAAGAATCCCATTGCAGGTAAAACGGGTACAACTCAAAATAATAGTGACGGATGGTTTATTGGATTAACGCCTGATTTGGTCTCAGGAGTATGGGTAGGTGGTGAAGATAGGTCAATGCGGTTTACAAGCACTAGGTATGGACAAGGAGCAAATACTGGTTTGCCTATATGGGGATACTACATGGGTAAAGTATATAAAGATACTTCAATCAGCATTTCAAAAGGAGATTTTGAACTACCAGACAACTATTATGATGATGTAACAAAGTGCAAGGATCAAACAATAGATGAACCAATTGATTATTCTCAGTTTCCAAATAGTGGATTGTTTGAGGTGAAATAAAAATTATTATGAATAAGAAAGTTAAAAATGCACAAGAAGCCTGTCAAGGAATTTCAGATGGAATGACTCTGATGCTTGGAGGTTTTGGATTAAGCGGAATCCCAGAAAATTCAATTTCTGAACTGGTTAATATGGAAGTTTCCGGTTTAACTTGTATTTCTAATAATGCAGGTGTTGATGATTTTGGATTGGGATTATTGCTCCAAAAAAAGCAGATAAAAAAAATGATTTCTTCCTATGTCGGAGAAAATGATGAATTTGAAAGACAAATGCTAAGCGGAGAACTTGAAGTAGATTTGATTCCGCAAGGTTCATTGGCTGAGAGATGCAGAGCTGGTGGTGCAGGAATACCAGCATTTTTTACTCCTGCTGGTTATGGGACTGAAGTTGCTGAGGGAAAAGAAGTAAGAGAGTATAATGGAAAGCCACATATTTTGGAAACGGCTTTGACTGCTGATTTTGCTATTGTAAAAGCCTGGAAAGGAGATACTGCAGGAAACTTAATTTTTAAAGGTACAGCCAGAAATTTTAATCCATTGATGGCAATGGCAGGAAAAATAACTATCGCTGAGGTAGAAGAATTGGTTGAGCCAGGAGAACTTCATCCCAATGAAATTCATACTCCAGGAATATTTGTACAACGAATTTTTCAAGGTGTGGATTATGAAAAGAGAATTGAACAAAGAACAGTTCGTAAAGCTGACTAAGCATTATGTTTAAAAATAAGATTTCATTAATAACTGTCTTATTAATTGTAATCTACATAGTTAGTTTTCCTTTTTTAAATGGGTTTTCCAATCCTTTTACCTATGATACTTTTGGCTATTATTTGTACATGCCAATGGCTTTTCTTTATTCTGATTTAGGAGTTACAGATTATTCTTTAATTGAAAACTTACAAAATACCCAAGGAATTTCAGAATCAATTTACCAATTGAATAAACTTGATAACGGAAATTACCTAAATAAATATCCCGCAGGTCTTTCTGTTTTATTAACTCCTTTTTATTTAATCGGTCACTTTATTGCTGGTTTTACAGGTTTTCCAAAGAACGGATTTTCATTTCCATATCAAGTAGCGATTACCTTAGGCTGTTTGTTTTATATCTCTACGTCATTATTTATTTTGAGGAATCTGCTTTTAAGATTTTTTTCGGATAAAATAGTAGCCATTACTATTCTTTTAATTTGTTTAGGTACTAATTTTCTTAATGAAGTAACTACTAATACCACAATGCCTCATGGGTTGTTGTTTTTTGTTTACGGATGCATTTTTCTTGTAACTGTAAACTGGCATCAAAATAAATCTAAAGTAAATTCCATTTTACTTGGAGCAATTTTAGGCTTAGCTGTTATGTCTCGACCCTCTGAAATTGTTGCTGTGCTTATCCCTTTATTTTGGGAGGTTAAATCTTTTTCTGGTTTCAAGAAAAAAATAGTTGATAATATTAAGTTTTTTAAAAACAGGTTGTTACTGGTTTTATTCTCATTTTTTTCGGTCATATTTATTCAGATGCTCTATTGGAAAATTTATGGAGGTTCTTTTATAATTAACACCTACAATAACCCTGGCGAGGGATTGGATTTGTTGAATCCTCACATTTTTGATTTTTTGTTTAGTTTCAAAAAAGGTTGGATTATTTATACTCCAATGGTTCTGTTTTCTTTTGTGGGATTCTATTTTTTGAAAAGAAAAAATCCGACACTTTTCTTATCGTTTTTGCTCTATACGGTTTTCAATTTTTACCTTGTCTCAAGTTGGACAAACTGGTGGTATGGTCATAGTTTTGGTTCAAGGGCAATGGTCCAATCTTATGTTGTTTTAGCTTTTTTATTAGCTTGTTTTATTAGAGAAATCCCTAATTTTAAAAAAGGTTTTCAGTTTATATTCGCGACTTTTATTGCTTTGTTTTTATCACTTAATTTATTTCAAACTTATCAATTCAAATTGGGAATAATAGATAAGGATAGAATGACATTTGATTATTATAAATCAGTATTTTTGAAACTTGATGTAAACAAGAATAATCTGGATCACTTACTTTCAGTAGATAGAAGTCTCAATTTTTTTGAATCTCAAGAGAAATATGACTTTGAAGATGAATCTATTTTGTTTAATTTCAATCATGATAGTGTGTTAACGATTAATGAAAGTATCGAAGAACAGTTTGTAGAAGAGCATAGGATTCCATATTACAACATAACTAACAAAGACTATGTTTGGATGAAGGTTTCTTTTGAAGCTAAGTTAACTGATTTGAATTCAACTATTTATTTAGTAACTTGCATGAGAAGAAGAGGAAGTGGTAAATCATACAAATACCAAGCTTCAGATTTAATTAGTGACAAAAGTTTTATGCTAAACGAATGGAATAAGTACACAGTTTATTATCTTACACCCCATATCAGAAGAAGATCTGATGATTTTCATACTTATTTTTGGTATAAAAAAGGGGGAGAAGTTTTTATAAAGAATTATACAATTTCAACATATAGACCAAAAAATTAAAACAATGGCTTTAGATAAAAACCAAATAGCACAGAGAATAGCTCAAGAGCTTCAGGACGGATGGTATGTGAATTTAGGAATCGGAATACCAACATTGGTAGCGAATTATATCCCTGAAGGAATAGACGTTGAATTTCAATCCGAAAATGGAATTTTAGGAATGGGTCCATTTCCTTTTGAAGGTGAAGAAGATGCAGATTTAATAAACGCAGGAAAACAAACTATAACAGCTTTGCCAGGAGCAGTGTTTTTTGATTCAGCAACAAGTTTTGCTATGATAAGAGGACAACATGTTCAGTTAACCGTTTTGGGAGCAATGGAGGTTTCAGAAACTGGAGATATTGCCAACTGGAAAATACCTGGCAAAATGGTAAAAGGAATGGGAGGAGCTATGGATTTAGTAGCGTCTGCAGACAATATTATTGTTGCAATGATGCATACAAATAGAGCAGGAGCTTCAAAGCTTTTGAAAGAATGCTCTCTTCCTTTTACTGGTGTTGGTTGTGTTAGAAAAATTGTAACCAATCTTGCAGTTCTAGAAGTGACAGAGAATGGATTTAAATTAATTGAAAGAGCTCCAGGTGTTTCAGTTGAAGAAATTAAAACTGCTACTGAAGGAAATCTAATTATTGAAGGAGAAATCCCTGAAATGAAGTTATAAATCTTTCTTAATTGTCATCCCGCACTTGATGCGGGATCTGGCAAAGAATATTTCACAAAGAAAAAGGGTTTTACCACATTTGGTAAAACCCTTTTTAATTATCAGTAAGTTAATCCTATTGCTTCACAAACTTGTGAGCTTGATTGTTTACATAAATTATGTAAGTCCCACTCGCAAAGTCTGAAACATCAATTTTATCAGTAAATTGAAGTGCTTGATCTGCTGAAGAGTTCTCATAAAGAGTTTTTCCCAATAAATCAATAATCTTTATGTTTAGATTATTGGTTTGATTAAAATCTACTTCAACGGTTACAAAATCAGTTGATGGGTTTGGATAAATTTTTACTTTATTGATTTTATCTATTTCGCTCAATCCAACTAAGGAACAATACCAATCAATTTCAAAACCATCTAATTCTAAACCGGCATCCGCATAAAATTTAACTGTCAACGCATTTCCAGAAGAGGTCAATGGACTTGGCGGTAAACTTGAATTACAATACTTACCAATAAGAGGTGAAGCAGTGTTAGGACCGTCATAAATCATCATGTAATCATAAATACAATTGTCGGCTTCCACATCAAAGGATTTGAAATCAAAAGTCACATTAACAGCACTGGTAGGGGCAACAGTTACATAGGTAGTTTGATTTGGAGAATAGTCTCCTGTAAGTCCACCATCATCAATTAATTTCCCTCTACAACTTGTTTGAACTGGAGCAGTTCCTCCGCCTGGTAAGATTACTGGACAAATTCCATTTACTATAATTACTTGATAAGTAGTATCACTTCCAAATGAATTTGTAGCAATAAGTCTTGTCGTGTAAGTTCCTCCAGTATTATAGGTTACAACAGGATTTACTGCAGTAGAAGTAGAAGGAGTCCCGCCAGGGAAAGACCAAGCATAGCTTGTTGCGTTAAAGCTATTATTGGTATATGTAATGCTTTCGCTAGTACATATATTAGTGTCGTTTTCTGTAAAAGCAGCCAAAGGCAATGGAGAAGTATGTTGAGTACAAGTCCAATCTAACTTAAATCCTGAAAGATGTAATCCTCCATCCGTATGGAATTTAATATATAAGTCTCCAGTAGATGAAGTTAAACTTGGAGGAGGAGTGTTGTTATTACAATACCTTCCAAGCAGAGTTGCAGTTGCAGTTGGCCCATCATAAACTTCTAAATAATCATAATTACAAGTTGTTCCAATATCTCCAGATTCTACATCAAAGTGCGTGAAATTCAATGTGATGTTAACCGCTGAGGCTGGACTAATTCTAAAGAAAGAATTTTGATTTCTGGTATAGTTTCCAGAAGGACCACCATCATCATACAGAGTTCCAAAACAATTAGTCGATGACATTGAAGTGTTCTTTGCAAGAGTAATAATATCTGGACAGTTTAAATTAGTGTCGATTTTGATAAAATCTACTATTGTTAAAGTGTCATCTCCACAAGCTCCACCATTCGCGTATAACTTAACTGTATAAGGTCCGTAACCTGTATAAGTATGAGTTGGGTTGTTAGCTGTACTCGTATTTCCATCTCCAAAATCCCAAATAAATGCTGTAGCATTGCTATTACTGTTATTCGTAAAATTAACCGTGTGAGGTACTTTACAGCCTAAAGTATCAGAGGAAATAAAGTTACTTTGTACACCAGCTACATATGGCCCTCCAACTCCAACTGCATACCATGCGTTAGTAACAGCTTCTACAACAGGAGAGCAAGCTCCGTATAAATCAATAGCAGATTTAATTGCGTAAAATCTTGCATCAGAGTGTTGCGAGTTTCTTCCTAAATAAACGGTCAAATTACGAAAAGCAATTCTTGAAGCAGTGTCAAATCCAAGTGGAGCAACTGTATAGGCATTTCCGATATCGTTTGTACCAGTTCCACCATTTACTAATAAATAAAACCAAAAGTTTTGAACTCCACTATTTGTGTGAACTCCACCATTGTCTCCGGTTCCAGTGTACCAATGTGTACCTAAATAAGTGTCAGGATCATTCCTTGCATTAGGATTTGACATAGAACGGAAATAACTACTTCCTGTTATATATATTTCATCTCCCATTTCCCAGTCAGCCAAAGTTGGTCTAGACCAGAAATCAATAGCAACACCAAAAATATCACTAAAAGATTCGTTCAATGCTCCTGATTCGTATGAGTATACAAGATTCGCAGTGTTAGAGGTAAGTCCATGAGTAATCTCATGCCCTGCAATAGCCATAGTAGTTAAAGGAGAAGTTGAAGTTCCGTTTCCATCTCCATAAGTCATTCTGCTTCCATCCCAAAATGCATTTACATAATTGTTATTATAGTGGATATAACTTTTCAATTTAAAACCAGATCCGTCAATACTGTTTCTTGCATGTACATTCCAGAAATAATCGTAAGTCATTTCTGCTCCCCAATGGGCATCGAGTGCATAATGATCTCCGTTTGTTGTATCTGTCCAGTTATTGTCGTTGTCTGTGAAATCAACAGCACTTCCGTAATTAGTTCCAGTATTCATATCGTAAGTCTCAATTCCGTTTCCTCTTCCGCTTTCTCTTAATCTATAATTGGTAGGAGTTGTTGCGAAAGAATCTGTAGTGATTATCCGAGTACCACTATATCCAGTGCTTGCTGTACCTGGAACATCAGTATGGTGTATGATGTCGTTCTTGAAAATAATTTTTCCGTTGATAGCATCTACATAATAAAAATTTCTGCTCAATGGCTCATGGGCATAAATATTGAATACATAAGACAATCTCAATTCATTATTTATCTCTAAATAAACTAAATTTCCCTTTGGAAAAAAAGTAGCTTCTGGATCGTTCTTATCTTTCTTTATAAATTCTTCTTCTTCTGGAATTTGCCATTTGTATTTTTTAGCATTAATCTTTGATAGCGCATTGTTCAATGCAGTATTTTCTGATATTGAGGCAGTGCTTGATGAAACTTGCTTACTTGTGAAGTTTCCACTGATAGAAACAATTACATTGCTTTTAATATGAACTCCAATATGTGATAATTCAACTGGTATAGAGTTGATAACCTGCTGGTATTTGATGTGCGTAAAGCCAATGTGATCCTCAGTTGTGTTTACTTCTTTCAAAGAAAATTTTGTTCTTGAAAATGAATTTAAAAAAGTTTCAACTTCATTTAATTGAATACTATGCCCTTTTCCAAATTCAATAAAAACTGGGATATTCGAATTTTCAATCTTTTTCACTTCCTTTGCATGAGAAAGTATTTCAGAGAATTTGCCTTCCGTATTTGAATTTTGAGAAAATCCAATCGAGCAAATAAAAATAAATGCAATTAATACTGTTTTTTTCATAGTTTTAGTTGTTGTAAATCAAAGAAATTAGACATTAAAGATACATACTTTTAACTTTAAAAGTTGAGACTAGAATAATCCATTGATTTCTGCATCAATATCGTTGATTATTTTCCCAAGATCTTCAGGGTTTTCTTTAAAATTGTTGTTGTCCACATCTACGATAATTACCTTGCCTTTATTGTAGGTGCTTATCCAGTTTTCGTATCTTTCATTCAATAATTTCAGATAATCAATTCGGATACTTTCTTCGTATTCTCTTCCTCTTTGCGAAATTTGGCTTACCAATTTTGGGACGCTTGCTCTTAAATGGATTAACAAATCAGGAGCTGAAATGAATTTTTCCATCAACGAAAACAAAGAAAAATAATTTTCAAAATCTTTAGTTGACATCAACCCCATTTTATGAAGGTTTGGTGCAAAAATAAATGCATCTTCATATATCGTCCGATCCTGAATTACAGTTTTTTTGTTGTTTTTTAATTCTTGAATTTGAGTAAATCTACTGTTTAAGTAAAAAATCTGAAGATTAAAAGACCAACGTTGCATATCTTCATAGAAATCATTCAAATAAGGGTTGTTTTCTACATCTTCAAAATGAGTGTCCCATTTATAGTGTTTAGCCAACAAATTTGTTAAAGTAGTTTTTCCTGCTCCAATGTTTCCGGATACTGCAATATGCATAGAGTTATGTGATTTTTTTTGGGTTTGTCGAAAATAACAAAAATGCCTTTGACAATGAAATTTATTCAAGAGTAATGTTGTATTATTTTTGATTTTAATTGCGGTTTAAATGTTTGTAATAAGTTTACCTTTGGCATGTGAATTCAAAACGAGTAAGCTTCAAAGAAATAAGAGTCTTAGCAATCCCAGCTATTTTTGCAGGAATTGCAGAGCCAATAATAGGTTTAGTGGATACTGCAATTATTGGAAACTTAGCTGAGGACTCGGAAGTTTCACAAGCGGCTGTTGGTCTTGGGGCTTTGTTTTATTCTTTATTGATTTGGAGTTTGTCACAAATCAGAACTTCTATTTCCTCGATAGTTTCAAAATATTTAGGAGCAAATAAACTGAAAGACATAGCGAGTTTAATACCTCAGACTCTTTTGTTTGGAGCTATGTTGGGTATTATTTTTGGCGGGTTTGCGTTTGTTTTTTCGAAAGAAATATTTGTAAACTTCTACGGTGTAAAACCCCACCAAACTGAACTGCTGGAGCGAACAGTTACTTATTTTAATATCAGGATAGTTGGGTTGCCTATTTCATTAGTTGTGTATATTATTTTCGGAGTTTTTCGTGGAATGCAGAATACACTTTGGATTATGAAAGCGAGTATTGCTGGTGCTCTGGTTAACATAGTATTGGACTATATTTTAGTGTTTGGTGTTGGTGGTTTTCAACCGAATCTTGGAATTGAAGGAGTTGCTTGGGCAAGCGTTTTTTCCCAAGTTACTATGATGGTGGTTGCTATGCTGGTTACAAAAAAAGTGAGTGGATTTAAGTTGTTTCCAAAAATTGAAAAACTTAACCCTGAGTTTAAACAAATGCTAATGCTGACCGGTAATATGTTGATTAGAACCATAGCATTGAATATGGCATTTTTTCTTGCAGGAAGATTGGCAACTTCGTACGGTGTAAATGAGCTGGCTGCACATAATATCTTACTAAATTTGTGGGTGTTTTCTTTCTTTTTTATTGATGGATTTTCTAATGCGGGTAATGCTATTTCAGGAAAGCTATTAGGACAAAAAGATTTTAAATCGTTAACTCTATTAGCCAAAGATTTAATTAAATATAATTTGATTGTGGCGGCATTTTTGGCATTGTGTTTTGGTGTTTTGTATCCTTATTTAGGTTCGTTTTTTAGCAATAATGCTCAGGTTGTGGATCATTTTTATTCCATTTTTTGGATAATTATAGTTGCTCAGTTCATCAGTGCAATCACGTTTACTTACGATGGAATTTTTAAGGGTCTGGGTGAAGCAGCATATCTCCGAGACACATTGGTTGTGGCTACATTATTCATTTTCTGGCCCTTGTCGCAGCTTCTTGATTTTTTTGGTCTTGGATTATATGGAATCTGGATTTCATTTATTGTCTGGAATGCGTTTCGCGGAGGGTCGTTAATCTTTAAGTTCCGAAATAAATATAGGAGGCTTTAATTGAAAACAATTCAATAAGTTTTCTATATTTGATATTGTAACATCATAAACTAATCATAAATGAAACTAACAAATTACATCAAGATATTATCAGGGGTAATAATCGCAATTGCAATTTCTTCGTGCTCAGTAGCTACTGAGGACAATGAGTTGTCAGTGCCAAGTCAAACATTTTCTTTTGAGGATGTTTTTGAAGGGAGTAATACGGCAAATAGCTTAGAATTAGATTTAAATCCCATTATCTCTGCTGAAGAAAAATTAAAAGGAAAAGAAGTAGAATCGGTTAATGTAAAATCGATTACTTTAACAAAGAATGACTCTGTTGGTTTTTCGGAAATTTCAAGTGTAAAAATGCAAGTGATGGGTGATGGTGAAGATGCTCCAATGCTTACGGTTGGTGTTTTGAATAAAGTTGATAGTTTATCCAAGTCCATTGAATTAGAAATTGTAGATGAAGTAGAGCTTGGGGAGTATATTGAAGCAGGGAAAATATATCTTATTTTGGATGGCGATTTCAAACCAGAATGTGAAGAATATCAAGATGTTGATGCCTCAATAAACTTTAATGTTAAAACTGTAAAGAAGTAATAATTAAATAAAAGTAATTGAAAGCCTAAATCTATTGATTTGGGCTTTTTTAGTTTGTGATAGGCTCAAATCCTTTGTTGGTTTCTTCTACAAATGAAAGAATTTCTTCATTCCCAATCTTCTTTTCAGAAGAAGTGAGGAAATGCTGAGGAAGAAAACTCCATTTTTCACTCATTTGGTTCAAATAGGATTCTATTTTAGAGTCAACCTCTCTATCGTCCAGTTTGTCAATTTTTGTGAACACAATTACAAATGGAACTCCATTTTCTCCCAACCATTCCATGAATTCATCATCAGCTTTCAAAAGGTCATGGCGTGAGTCAATTAATACAAAAACACACATTAGGTTTTCTCTCGTTCTTAGGTAGTTACGAGTAAAATTCATCCATTTGTTTTTCAGATGAACAGGAGTTTTGGTAAAACCGTATCCCGGTAAATCAACCAAGAACCAATCCTCGTTGATAATAAAGTGGTTAATCAATTGCGTTTTTCCAGGAGTAGAAGATGTTTTAGCTAATTTCTTGTTGTTGCATATTGAGTTAATCAAAGAGCTTTTTCCCACATTTGATCTTCCGATAAATGCATACTCAGGAATCATCGGTTTTGGACACATGTCTACCCGAGTATTGCTAATGACAAAATTGGCTGATTTAACCTTCATTTTAAGAATAATTTTTACAAATATAGGAGAATTTTCTTCCTCCTCCACTTTTCTCCACTGAGAAGAAAATTGGGTATAAAAGTGTTGATTTTGTTAATAATTAACATGTATTTGTTCAAAATGTGGAAATCTCTCCCACCCTGTATTTACTGTGTTTTCCATGTTAAAAGTCAATAAATAAAGGCTTTTTGTTTGTAATTGAAACATTTTTTGTTCCTTTACGTTATAAAGTTATCCACAAAGTGGTACAAAGTGGAGAAAAGTGGGATATATTGAATATCTTTGCTAACTAACAATAACTATGTCGTATTTAGGAGAATACATATGCAAATTGGATGCAAAAGGGCGACTCGCTGTTCCATCAGGTCTAAAAAAACAATTAGACAATGAAGGAAGAGAAGGTTTCGTGCTTAACCGTGGGTTCGAAGGTTGCTTAGGGTTGTATCCTCTTAAAGACTGGCAAGTAGTTGCTGACAAACTCAATAGTCTGAATTTATTCACGATTAAGAACAGAGCATTTGTCCGTAAGTTTCAAAATGGAGCGGTGAACCTTGCAATGGATGGAAATGGGAGAATTCTCATTCCTAAAGATTTGCAGGCTCATGCAGGAATAAGTAAGGAAGTGGTTCTTTTTGCTTATGCCGACCGAATTGAAATCTGGGACAAAGCGAAGTACGATGAAGTGATGAACGAAGAAATGGGTGATTTTGCAACTCTTGCTGAAGAAGTTATGAGTGATAGCAAAGATGATGACAAACAATAGCGGTTATCATGTCCCAGTTCTTTTAAATAGTTCAGTCGAAGGATTGAACATTGTACCAAGTGGAATATATGTGGATGTAACTTTTGGAGGGGGTGGTCATTCAAGAAAAATTCTTGAATCGCTTGACGAAAAAGGAAAACTTTTCGCTTTTGATCAAGATGCCGAAGCTCACGAAAATTTCATTGATGATTCTCGATTTACGCTGATAGATCAAAATTTTGCATTTATCCAAAATTACTTGGCTTTTCATGGAATAGCCCAAGTAGATGGAATTCTTGCTGATTTAGGAGTTTCTTCTCACCAATTTGATTCTGGAGAAAGAGGATTTTCGATTCGATACGAAGGAGAATTGGATATGCGAATGAATCAAGATCAGGAGTTAACTGCAAAGCAAGTTGTAAATGATTATGAGGAAGATAGGCTTGAATTTATTTTCAAAGCTTATGCAGATATCCGAAATGCAAAATTAGTAGCACGAAAGATTGTAGAAGCAAGAAGCCAAAAAGAGTTTGAAACTACAACGGATTTAATCGAAGTTGTTAAGTTGTTAACGAGTTTCAAAAAGGAAAATCAGTTTTTAGCTCAGATATTTCAAGCTATTCGAATTGAAGTAAACCAAGAGTTGGAAGTGTTGAAAAAGTTTTTGCTTTCTTCTCAAGAGTTATTAAAATCTGGGGGAAGGTTAGTCGTGATTTCATACCATTCACTCGAAGATAGATTAGTAAAAAACTTCATCAAAAAAGGAAAATTTGAAGGAGAGGTTGAGAAAGATTTTTTTGGAAATCCATTAGTGCAAATAAAATATGTGGCAAGAAAGGCGATAGTGCCTTCTGAGGATGAAATAAAAGTAAACTCAAGAGCACGAAGTGCAAAAATGAGAATAGCAGAAAAGCTATAACGAAAAAAATGGCAGAAGAAAAAAAAATAAACCTATTGAAACCAATAACAGACTTGCTGTCTGGGAATTTTTTCGGTAAAGAATTTATTCAAAAAAACATTGGGTTTATGGTGTATTTAACTTTTCTGGTAATGCTTTATATCGGTTATGGTTACTATGCTGATAAGCAAATGAAACGAGTGGCTGAACTCGAAAATATGGAGGAGTTAAACTCCAGAGATAATTCGGCAACAAAGGAATTGAATCAAATCAGTCTTCAATCCAATGTGTTGAAAATGGTAAAAGAAAAAGGATTGGAAGAGCTAAAACAGGCGCCAATAATAATAAAAGAAGAAAGTGAAAACGAGTAAAGGAATATCAGGAAGAATATATTTCGTGTACCTAACGGTATTCGCTTTTGCTTTGCTGCTTGTTTACAAGATTTTTTCTATTCAAATGACGGTAAAACCTGAAAACAATGCTTTTGTGTCCAGTATTAGCAAGGTGAAAATAAATGCATCAAGAGGGAATATTTTTGCCGATGATATGGAGAAAAGTGCACTGGCGATTTCAATTCCTATCTATGAGTTAAGAATGGATATGATGGCAGTGAAGTCTAACTTATTTGAGTCAAAAGTGGATTCATTGGCATTGATGCTTGCTACTGTTTTTAAGAACAGAACTAAAAGCGAATACAAGCAAAGGCTTTATAACGCTCGAAAGGATAGCAATAGATATTTTTTACTGAAAAAGAATATCTCCTACAATGAATTGGCAGAAATCAAAAAAGCTCCGATTCTCAGAAAAGGGCAGTTTAGAGGTGGAAGAATAATTTTGAAACAAAATAAGCGAGAAAGACCCTTTGGAATGCTGGCTGAAAGAACCATTGGGTATATAAATGCAGAAGGAAATGGAGTTGGATTAGAAGATGCTTATCAAGAAAATTTAAAAGGAGAGAAAGGAGAGCAGTATATGAAAAAAGTAGGTGGAGGACACAAAATTCCACTGAATGATGATTATTTAAAAAAACCAGAAAACGGGAAAGATATTTACACAACAATTGATGTAAATCTTCAAGATGTTGCAGAGAAAGCTTTGATGACACAATTAGTTTCTCAAAACGCTCAACACGGATGTGCGGTTTTGATGGAAGTAAAAACTGGAAATATTAAAGCAATTGCCAATATATCGAAAGATAGAAAAGGAAACTACAGAGAAATTTATAATCACGCTGTAGGAACTTCATCTGAACCAGGTTCGACTTTTAAACTTGCTTCTCTTATGGTTGCATTAGAAGATGGTAAAGTGGATATCAATGATTTGGTGGATACTCGAGATGGAACGATTCAATATTACGATCGAACGATGCGGGATGCTCACGAGGGTGGCGATGGTGTAATCCCAGTTTGGAAGGCGTTTGATTTATCTTCAAATGTTGGAATTTCTTATGTGATTAATGAAAATTATAAAAAAAGTCCAAACAAGTTTTTAAAGGGAATTAAAAGATTAGGATTAGGAGAAAAACTTGGAATAAAAATAAAAGGAGAAGGAAGACCTTATGTAAAAACTACTGCAGATTCTACTTGGTCAGGAATTTCTATTCCTTGGATGTCAATTGGGTATGAAACTCAGTTTACTCCTTTGCAAATTTTAACTTTTTATAATGCTGTTGCCAACGATGGAGTGATGGTTAAACCTCAGTTTGTTAAGGAAATAAGAGAAGGAAGTAAGGTTGTGTTTAAAAATGAAGTTGAGATTTTGAAAAGTAGTATATGTTCCAAAAAAACTATTGAGAACGCTCATTTTTTACTCGAAAAAGTAGTAGAAGAAGGAACAGCGAAGAATTTAAAGAATCTGGATTTTAAAATTGCTGGAAAAACGGGTACGACTCAAGTTGGTTACGGAAGATCAGATTCTGAAGCAAATTCAAAAGTAAAACATCAGGCTTCTTTTTGCGGATACTTCCCAGCAGATAATCCAAAGTACTCTTGCATTGTGGTAGTAGCTGCTCCCACAAGAAGTATCTATGGAAACATAGTTTCAGGAACAGTGTTTAAGGAAATTGCTGAGAAAGTTTATGCAACTGACATAGCTATGGCAAGGACAAAAGATAGACTGGAAATTAAAAACATGCCAGCTTCTAAAAATGGAGAGAGAGAAGATTTGAAACTTGTTTTTAAAGCTTTAAACGTTCCTGTTTCCTTTCAAAGTTCGGATTCAAAGTGGATTTCCACTTTTGCAAAAAAGGAAAAAGTGAACTTGAATAAAAAACAAATAGGAGAGATTCCTAATACGGTAGGTATGGGATTGAAGGATGCAATTTATTTATTAGAAAATAAAGGATACGCTGTAAAAGTGAATGGCAAAGGAGCAGTAATAAGCCAATCTCAGTTGGCTGGAAATAGAAAAGTGATGGTATTGAATTTAGGATAAAAAAAGATAAAAGACCGCTGCGCTCTCAGATATAAGAAGTAAGAGCAATGAAAATAGAAAAGAATATTACAGGAGTAAACAGAACTATAATTCTAAAATTCTCTCTTCTGAAATTCTAAAATAGATAAATGAAATTATTAAAAGACATATTGTATAAAGTTAGACTCACAGGAGTGATTGGTTCAACCAATTCTTCGGTAAGCTCTATTGCTTTTGATTCACGTAAAGTGGAGCGAAATAGTCTTTTTATTGCCATCAAAGGGACTGCTTCTGATGGTCATGATTTTATTGCCAAAGCCATTGAAACAGGAGCAAAAGCTATTGTTTGTGAAAAAATGCCAGATGATATTCATTCAGGCGTAACTTATATTGAGGTTGAAAATTCTGGAGATTCTTTAGGGTTAATTGCTTCTAATTTTTATGATAATCCATCTGCTAATTTAAAATTGATAGGAGTAACAGGAACGAATGGTAAAACTACCACAACCTCTCTTTTATTTGATTTATTTACAAAGTTAGGATACAAAGTAGGATTGATTTCTACTGTGATTTATCGAATTGGAGATCAAGAAATAAAAGCAACCCACACTACTCCTGATGCAATCAAATTGAATGAGTTGTTTAGTCAAATGATAGAAGAAGGATGCGACTACTGTTTTATGGAAGTTAGCTCTCATGCTATTCATCAGGGTCGAATTGCTGGAGTTGAGTTTTCTGGAGGAGTATTTACCAATATAACTCACGATCATTTAGATTATCACAAAACATTCAAAGAATACATTCATGTGAAGAAAGCGTTTTTTGATGGTTTAGCTAAAGATGCATTTGCAATTACAAATACAGATGATAAAAATGGCTTGGTAATGGTTCAAAACACCAAGGCTGAGGTGATTACAGTAGCTATAAAGTCAGATGCAGACTACAGGGCAAGAGTTGTAGAAAATCAATTTACTGGGTTGCAACTTAATATCAACGGAAAAGAACTTTGGGTAAAGCTGATAGGAGATTTTAACGCTTATAATATTCTTTCTGTTTATGCGGTTGCACTTCAGTTACATGACGATGAGTTGGAAATTTTAACTCATATAAGTTCATTGGATAATGTAGAGGGAAGATTTGAATACATCAAAACTCCCAATAATGTAATTGGTATTGTGGATTACGCTCACACTCCTGATGCTTTGAAAAATGTATTAAAAACTATCTCGAATATCCGAACAGGAAACGAAAAGGTTATCACTGTAGTAGGTTGTGGAGGTGATAGAGACAAGACCAAGCGTCCTCTTATGGCAAATATCGCTTGTAAACTGAGCGATAAAGTAATCCTGACTTCTGATAATCCAAGAACCGAAAATCCTTCAACTATTTTGGAAGAAATGCAAAAAGGAGTTGAGCCAATAGATTATAAAAAAACACTGACAATATCTGATAGAAAAGAAGCTATTAAAACTGCCTCGTCCTTAGCAGAAGAAAATGACATTATACTGGTAGCAGGAAAAGGACATGAAAATTACCAAGAAATTAATGGAGAGCGATTTCCATTTGATGATTTAGAAATATTATCCGAAACCCTTAAAATCCTTGATAAATAATGTTGTACTACTTATTTCAATATCTACAAGATTCAAACTTTCCAGGAGCTGGATTGTTCGATTATATCTCGTTTAGAGCGGCACTTTCTATTCTTACTTCTTTGATTGTATCAATGCTTTTTGGTAAAAAATTGATTCAAAAATTAAGGAATCTTCAAGTTGGGGAATCTGTCCGTGATTTGGGCTTGGAAGGACAAAAAGAAAAAGAAGGAACACCAACAATGGGAGGGCTTATCATTATCGGAGCAATTCTAATTCCTACTTTGCTTTTTGCGAAGCTGGATAACATCTATATCATCATCATGCTTATAACTACTATTGGTTTGGGAACGATTGGTTTTATTGATGATTATATCAAAGTATTCAAAAAAAATAAAAAGGGATTAGCTGGTAAATTTAAAGTTGTAGGTCAAGTAGGGATTGGAGTTGTAGTTGCTTGCATGTTGATGTTTAATGAAAATGTTACCATCAAAGAAAAAGTGGATAATCAAGTCCTTGAAGGTTTCGTAGAGAAATTAGGAGGGCCAGAAAATGTTACGGTTTCTGCTGCAAAAGACTCGACAGCAACTTATTCATGGGTAGAACATAGATCAACAAAAACAACTTTACCATTTTTCAAGAATAACGAGTTTAATTACCAATGGTTTTTAGCTTGGATGGGCAATGAAGGAAGATCAAAGTGGGCATGGTTGATTTTTATTCCAGCTGTAATTGTGATAGTTACTGCAGTTTCAAACGGAGCTAACATGACCGATGGAATTGACGGATTAGCAACGGGAACTTCGGCTATTGTAGGAGTTACTTTAGCAATTTTTGCCTACGTCTCAGGTAACATTATTTTCTCAGATTACCTCAATGTTATGTTTATTCCTAATTCAGGCGAATTGGTGGTGTTTATCAGTGCATTTGTAGGCGCATGTATTGGTTTCTTGTGGTATAATTCATATCCAGCGCAAGTCTTTATGGGTGATACAGGAAGTTTAGCCATAGGTGGAATCATTGCAGTATTTGCTATTGCTATAAGGAAAGAATTATTAATACCTGTATTGTGCGGAATTTTCTTGGCTGAGAATTTATCAGTAATGATTCAGGTTGCATGCTTCAAATACACTAAAAAGAAATACGGAGAAGGACGAAGAGTGTTTTTGATGGCGCCTCTTCATCATCATTATCAGAAAAAAGGAATGCACGAGTCCAAGATTGTATCAAGATTCTGGATAGTAGGGATTTTCCTTGCCATAATAACTATTGTAACACTGAAATTGAGATAAAAAGATGTATGACCGCTTCGCTTAAAGATGCAAGATATAAGACCAATGAAGAGATAAAATGAAATAATAGAACGAGAATATTACAAAAGTTTACATAACTAAAATTCAAAAATTCGCACTTCTATAATTCTAAACAAAAGAATGAAACAGAACAAAAACATAGCAATACTTGGAGCTGGCGAAAGCGGGGTTGGAGCTGCTGTGCTTGCAAAAAAGCAAGGTTATGAGGTGTTCGTTTCCGATTTTGGAAAGATAAAACAAGGTTATAAAAATATTTTGGAACAAGAGCAAATTGAGTGGGAAGAAGGAACTCATACGTTGGATCGAATTTTAAAAGCAAACGAAATAGTAAAAAGCCCAGGGATAGCAGATAAAGTTGAGGTGATAAAGAAAGCGGTTGAAAAATCAATTCCAGTTATTTCTGAAATAGAATTTGGAAGTAGATATACCAAAGCAAAACTGATTTGTATTACAGGTTCAAATGGAAAGACGACTACCACAATGCTTACCCATCATATACTCGAAAAAGCAGGATTAAATGTTGGGTTAGCAGGAAATATAGGAGATAGTTTCGCTATGCAGGTTGCTACCGAAAACTATGACTACTATGTGATTGAGTTGAGTAGTTTTCAATTGGATGGAGTTCAAAAATTCAAAGCAGATGTAGCTATTTTACTTAATATTACTCCAGATCATTTGGACAGGTATGAGTATAAATTTGAGAACTACGTAAAATCAAAATTTAAAATAACGAATAACCAAACAGAAGAAGATTACTTCATCTACTGCAAAGATGATGAAGCTATTTCTTCCGCATTATCAAATAAAAATTTACAATCAAAACAATTTCCGTTTTCGATAAAAGAAGAACTGAAAACAGGAGCATATTTAAACAAGAACGAAGAAATAGTATTTACTAACACTAACCACCCCCAAACTATGTCAATACACGATTTAGCCTTAAACGGAAAACACAATATTTACAATTCAATGGCTGCAGGGATTGCTGCAAAAGTATTGGATTTAAGAAAAGAGATTGTACGAGAAAGTCTGACGGATTTTCAGAACGTAGAACATCGCTTAGAACAAATCTGCTATGTCAATGGAATTGAGTTTATCAATGATTCAAAAGCGACTAATGTAAATGCTGTTTGGTATGCATTAGAAAGCATAAACAAACCAATAGTTTGGATAGCTGGAGGAGTTGATAAAGGGAACGATTATGAAGAGTTGATTCCGTTGGTAAAAGATAAAGTGAAAGCACTGGTATGTCTTGGGGTGGACAATACCAAGTTGGTTGAAGCATTTGGGGATGTAGTAGATGTTTATGAAACAACTTCTGCAAAAGATGCTGTGAAATTGAGTTATAAGTTAGCAACTAAAGGAGAGATGGTGTTATTGTCTCCTGCATGTGCAAGCTTCGATTTATTTGACAATTATGAAGAAAGAGGATTGGCATTTAGAAAAGCAGTAAGAGAATTATAGAAAAAGATAAAACACGAATTTCCCCTCTTGAGAGGGGATTAAGGGGTGTGTTAAAACGCGAGAATAACGAATAAATGAATAACATTTTAAGCAAATATCTAACCGGTGATAAGGTGATTTGGGTGATAACAATATTGTTGTCTCTCTTTTCTATGCTTATAGTGTATAGTTCTACTTCACAGCTTTCATATAGGTTTCAAGGGGGGAATACGGAAGCTTATATTCTCAAACATGCTGTTATTTTAGGAGTAGGCTTTTTGATTATGGTATATGTTCACAAATTCAAAATCAATTATTTTTCAAGACTCTCTCAAATAGGGATTATTGTCTCGGTAATATTGCTGTTACTCGTGTTAATAATGCCGTCTGAAAAAGACGCTCAACGATGGCTGTTTGGATTCCAACCTTCGGATATTGCAAAAATTTCTTTGATTGTTTATTTAGCTCGTCAGCTATCAGTTAACAGAGAGAAGCTGAGAGATTTCAAGGTTTTAGCCAAAAAGATAATGTTACCCATAGCAGTTATTTGCGGGTTGATATTACCGGCCGATTTATCTACTGCGATGATGTTGTTTGTAGATTGTATGGTGTTGATTCTAATTTCTAATGTTTCATTAAAACATATAGGAGTTACCTTGGGAACTGCAATAATTGCCTTTGCTTTATTGCTTGTGATGGGGATGAGTTTTCCAAAATTACTTCCAAGAATTGACACTTGGGGCTCCAGAATCGTGGCTTGGGTTCAAGGTTCAGATGCCGAAGATTCAGCAAAAAAGAATTACCAAACAGATATTGCCAAAGCAGGAATTGCATTAGGTGGAATTCAAGGAACTGGCCCGAGCAATAGCACTGTGAAGAACATCTTGCCTTCTGCTTGGGCAGATTTTATTTTTGCCATTTTCATAGAGGAGTACGGCTCAATTTTGGGCGGATTGACACTTATATTGTTGTATTTAATTATTCTGTATAGAGTTATTGTGATAGCCAAAAACTCTAAAAGTGATTTTGGATCTTATTTAGCTTTTGGTTTAGGATTCAGCATAGTGTTTCAAGCATTTTTGAATATGGGAGTAAGCGTTAATTTACTTCCTGTAACAGGTCAACCTTTACCTATGATAAGTATGGGGGGAACTTCCATATTGTTTACCTGTGTTTCATTTGCTTTGATATTGAGTGTGAGCAAAGATGTATTTACTAATAATGACGATAAAAATAAAGTAGATTATGCAATCTAATAAATTTATCATATCAGGAGGAGGAACTGGCGGACATATATATCCAGCCATAGCCATTGCGAATGCCATAAAGGAAAAGCAGTCCAAAGCTGAAATTCTTTTTGTGGGTGCTAATGGTAAAATGGAGATGGAAAAAGTGCCTAAAGCTGGGTATGAAATTATTGGGTTGGATATAGCGGGATTACAAAGAAAATTGACGGTTAAAAATTTGTCATTTCCTTTTAAACTTTTCCGAAGCTTGAAAAAAGCGAAACAAATAGTTAAAGATTTCAATCCTGATGTGGCAATAGGTGTTGGAGGCTATGCAAGTGGTCCTTTGCTGAGGCAAGCTGGAAAATTGGGTGTGCCAACTTTGATTCAAGAACAAAATTCTTACCCTGGAATTACCAATAAATTATTGGCAAGAAAGGCAAAGAAAATATGCGTGGCTTACGATAAGATGGAACGGTTTTTTGATGAGTCGAAAATTGTGTTTACAGGAAACCCTGTGAGAAAAGAAATCTTGAATATTGAAGGAAAAAAGGAAAGAGGGCAGAATCATTTTAAATTGGACACGAATAAAAAAACAGTGCTTGTAATTGGTGGAAGCTTGGGAGCAAGAACTGTAAATAATAGCATTAAAAATGCAGCTAAATTATTGGATGAAAACAACATTCAAGTATTGTGGCAAACCGGTAAATATTACTACGAAGACATGAAGTCTTTTGTTGACGAAAATAAGTTGATAAGCATCAAGGTTTATGATTTTATTTATGAAATGGATTTGGCTTACGCAAGTGCTGATTTGGTTGTGAGTAGAGCAGGAGCACTTTCCATTTCGGAATTGTGTTTGGTTGGAAAACCAACGATTTTGGTGCCTTCGCCTAATGTGAGTGAAGACCACCAAACAAAAAATGCTATGGCATTGGTAAACCATAATGCTGCACAATTAGTAACAGATATAGAATATTACGAATCGGAAGAAACTTTAGGAAAGGCTGATGCCGTTTTGTTGAAAAAAGCAAAATCAGCGTTGGAAAAAGCCTATGCACCATATTCC
>JBMYYT010000010.1:0-22302 GCA_049609665.1 Flavobacteriales bacterium
TGGAAAAATAATTTCATTGCCTAAATTAAGAACGCTTAGCGAAACTACCCGTGAAGGCTCAAGTCTAAAAAATATTGCGGATGCTGCCGAAAAAATTGGATTCAAAACCATTGGGGTCAAAATCGATTTTAACAAATTAGAAGAGGAAGCGCCACTTCCAGTTATCGTTCATTGGAAACAAAATCATTTTGTTGTAGTTTATAAAATAAAGAAAGGAAAAGTATTTGTGGCAGATCCTGGCCATGGATTGTTAGAATATACCATTGAAGAGTTTGTATCCAATTGGATAGGAGAAAAAGCAACCGTAAATACCGAAGAAGGAATTGCTCTGGTATTGGAGGCAACTCCCAGATTAAATCGAGATGAGCTTGATGAAGATTCGAAAAACAAACAAGGCTTTAAATTTTTGTTTTCGTATTTATTCAAGTACAAAAAGTTTCTCATCCAATTAATAATAGGTCTTTTGGCTGGAAGTTTAATCCAACTTATATTTCCTTTTATTACTCAAAGTGTAGTTGATATTGGGGTGCAAAACCAAGACATGAATTTTATATTCTTGTTGTTATTTGCTCAAATAGCCTTGTTTATAGGAAGTACCACGGTCGATTTAATTCGAGGTTGGATTTTACTTCATTTAAGTACCCGAATAAATATTTCTTTAGTTTCTGATTTTTTTATCAAGCTAATGAATCTCCCCATAGCTTATTTTGATACCAAGATGACAGGAGATATTTTGCAGCGTATAAATGACCATAGCAGGATAGAACAATTGCTAACTGGAACCTCATTAAGTGTTCTATTTTCTATGTTTAATTTATTGATTTTTGGAGGGGTGTTGGCATACTATGATTTAAGTATATTTTTTGTATTTCTTTTTGGAAGTGCTTTGTATTTTGCTTGGGTTATGTTGTTTCTTAAAAGAAGAAAAGACCTTGATTACAAGCGCTTTTCACAAGTAAGCGAAGAACAAAGTAAAGTAATTGAATTGATCAATGGAATGCAGGAAATAAAACTCCACAATGCTGAAAAGCAAAAAAGATGGAGTTGGGAGTTTATCCAAGCCAGGCTATTCAAAATAGAAATGAAGAATCTCTCACTTGAGCAAACCCAAAATATTGGAGCTCAATTTATCAATGAAATGAAAAACATATTCATTACATTTTTATCTGCAAGCCTTGTCATTTCTGGTGATTTGACTTTAGGAATGATGTTGTCAATTTCTTACATTATCGGTCAGCTAAATAGTCCTATTATGCAATTAGTAGGATTTGTTCATTCCCTTCAGGATACAAAAATTAGTTTAGAACGATTGGGAGAAATTCATAATCGAGATGACGAAGAAACAGCTGGAGAGGAGAAAATTTCCGAAATAGATCTTGACCAAAACATGGAGTTGTCCAACCTTTCTTTTAGATATACTGGTGCGGCAAATAATGTGTTGAATAGTTTGAATTTAACAGTTCCAGCAAACAAAATCACCGCAATAGTAGGTGCAAGTGGAAGCGGAAAAACCACCTTGATGAAATTGATGCTAAAATTTTATGAGCCAAACGAAGGTTCTTATAAATTGGCAGGAACAGATGTGTCAAATATTTCACAAAAAACATGGAGGAATGCTTGTGGTGTTGTGATGCAAGAGGGATACATTTTTAATGACACCATTTCAAATAATATTGCAATTGGTGAGACAATTATTGATAGAGAGAAGTTAAGAAAAGCAGTAAAAGTTGCCAACATTGAAGAGTATATAAACTCACTTCCGTTGGGATATAATACCAAAATAGGAATGGAGGGTATAGGGTTGAGCACAGGACAAAAACAACGCATATTAATTGCCAGAGCCGTCTATAAAGATCCAGAAATTTTGTTTTTTGATGAAGCTACAAGTGCTTTGGATGCTCATAATGAACGGATTATAATGGAAAATTTGAATGAGTTTTTCAAGAATAAAACGGTAATAATTATCGCTCATAGATTAAGTACAGTTAAAAATGCGCATCAAATTGTAGTGTTGAACAAGGGTAAAATTTTAGAAAAAGGAAATCACGATTCTTTAGTTAAAGAAAAAGGTGAATATTATAAATTGGTAAAGAATCAACTGGATTTGGAAAGCATGAATGATTAAATAATAAATGCCAGAAAATAGAGAAATAGAAATAAGAAGTGATGAAGTACAGGAAATACTATCTCATACTCCTAATTGGATGATTAGATGGGGAATTACATCTATATTTCTATTGATTTTGATACTTATCGGAATATCCTATTTTGTAAAGTATCCAGATATAATTTCGGGAAAAATGACCCTGTCGACAGAAGTTCCTCCCGTTAAATTAGTAAGTAAAACGAGTGGAAAATTGACAAAATTATTCATTAAAAGTGGAGAGTCAGTTAAAGAAAATGATGTAATTGCCGAAGTAGAAAGTCCACTAATGGATAGTGCAGTTAAGTATTTAAAAGAACTTATAGCATCAATTCAATCATCGTTAGTTAGTTCCAATCTTAATGATGTGAATTTTGAGGAAAATGGATTGGTGTTTGGAGATGTCCAGACGGAGTATGGCTCTTTGAAAAAGACTTTCGGAGAGTATTTCCAGTTTGTAACTAATTCACGCCATAAACTACAAATTTCAAGTTTGTCAAGACAAATAGCTAATCATAATAAGCTAATAAGTATTAGTAATCGGCAGTTAAAATTGATGCAACAAGATTTAAAAAATGGGGAGGAAAATTTTAAATCCGAGCAATTCTTGTACGAAAAAGGAATGATCTCTAAGATGGAGTTTTATGAAAAACAAGCTTTGTTCAATGAAAAGAAACAACAAGTTGAAAATTTAAAAAAAACCAATGTCCAAAATCAAATAACTATTGCTGATTACAAAAAACAATTGATGGAGCTAAAGTTTGAAACTTTGGAGAAAAAAAGAACATTGGAAGAGAGCCTCGATATTAGTTGTAACAAAATCGAAAATCAGTTGAATGCTTGGCAGCAAAATTATAGAATCAAAGCTCCTTTTAGTGGAAGAGTCAGTTATTTAACTATTCTAAACGAAAATCAATTTATTACATCTGGGACAAATATTTTTGCAGTTGTTCCAAAAAACAATGAATTTGTGGCTACTATCCAAATTCCTTCTCAGGGATATGGAAAGGTAAAAGTAGGACAACTTGTTCATATTAAATTGGATAATTACCCTCATAATGAGTTTGGACAATTAAAAGGAAAAGTAACTGAAATTAGCTTGATTCCTAATGCTAATAATGGGATGGAGCAAGTTACATATATCGCTAAGGTAAATTTAACAGAGGGCTTAAATACAACCTATAAAAAACAGTTAGTATTTAAACCTGAAATGCCTGGGACTGCTGAAATTGTAACAGAAGATTTACGACTTATCGAACGTATATTTAACCAGTTTAGAGAAATACTGGATAAGTAAACAATTCGAGATGACAAATGCATATTTTGAAAAAAAATCTTAAAAAAAAGGTATATAACTTTTTTAACAAAACTCTTATTACGTAGGATTCTAATATTTGAGATTAAAATACTTAATTTTTCATTTGTTCTTCTAATTCTTTTTGATTTTCGAGTCTGTCTTTCAGTATGTTAACATAGGTTAATGCTTTTTTGTTATTGTGAGTTAAGTAAGAAATGTTTGCCCAATCAATAGCTTTTTCTAAGTCACCATCAATCTCGCTTATAAGAGCTAAATTATAGGTTGCGCGTCCTGCAACTTTGCCTTTAGGATTTGTAACATCTCTTTTCCAAAGTTCAGCTGCTCCGTCCCAATCTCCAGCATTGATATAGCGTTTTGCGGCTTTCAGGTTATCAGAACCTCTTGTGTATATACTTCTTGAAACCCTTATTTGTTGGGGCAAAACCCTTTGAGCATAATCAACCCCTAATATTTTGCTTATTTCCAATACATTTTCTTTCCGTCTTTCAATGGCTTCAACAGCTTTTAGTGGATTTATCCCTCTTCCTGATGAGGAAGTTTTTTCAACTAAGACGACTTCATCTCTAATCGTTTTGGTTCGAATGTTATAAATTCTCCATCCTGTTTTTATTCGGGTATCAACACGAGCAAGATGCTCTGGAATTTGTACACTTCCTCCCAATGGATTCGGAACAGATCTCATTTTTGTTGAATAATTTATTTTAGTATCTGTATCAAAAAAAGATAAAACAAATACCACTTCAATGTCATTCTTATCTCCAATTTCTTCTAATTTAGCCCAAGGAATAGAGGATGGAAATATACCCAATCCTGGAGTTTTAAGTCCAGTACTGTCAATCTTTGTTACGTAATTGAACCTTCTGTTTTGCAATAATTCATCTTTCATTGATGTGGTAGCAATTTCAGCAGCATCTTTGTCAAAGTTTTTTCCTTCAGCAGAGAGTACTTTGTCAATCGCATCAATTGCTTTATTTTTTTCTTCAGGTTCAGACCTATCAATAACTCCAACCTTTTTATAAGTAGAATCAAAATATACAGGAGCTGGTTCTACAATGTTAATAGTATAAATACTGGTGGTACTGCAAGAAGAGATTATTAATCCTAAAATAATGCCAAGGGCTAAAAATAAACTTTTGTTTTTCATAGTCGGGATGTTATTGCTTTAGGCTAAAGTTAATCAACTTCTGTACCAAATTTTATAATTCCATCAAATCATACATCAAGGCAAAAAAAAAGGCACACCTTGCGGCACGCCCTTTTCCCCTATGAAAATTCAATTACTTGATAGTAATTGTTCTATTTTTCTTGATTTCTTCCTCTTTCTTAGGAATGGTAATTGTCAAGACACCATTTTCGTTTTTCGCTTCAATTTTATCCAAATCAATGTTCTTTGGTAAATTGAATGCTCTTTTAAATTTTGAATAATTAAACTCTCTTCTTTCTTTTAAGTGAGTGTTTTCTTCAGCAACTTCTTCTTTTGCTAAGCTCACAGTAAGTTTGTTTTCCATCAAGTCAACCTTGATATCGTCTTTATTCACTCCAGGAACTGCAAGCTCAACAATATGAGCAGTTTCAGTTTCCATAATATTAGCAAGAGGAGTATTGCTGATTAAATTTCTTTTTACTGTCTCCATAGTTTCTGAACCTAATACATCGTCAATTAAGTTGGACAGATTCGGCATAATGTTGTGTTGTGTGAATTTCATAATATATTTATTTAAGTTATTTTTAATCGTTAATTTCAAATTCGATTACCTAAATACAAAACTTTAGCCAAATGCAAAACCATTCCTTTTTCAAGTCAAAAAGTCTTAAAACTTTAATTTTCAATGTCAAAAAGACAGCTTTCTTTGTTTTTCTTTCCTTTTTTGTCTTGAGTTGTAGTTCTGAAAAAGAACCAGATTGTGTGTATATATCTACAATTGATTACAAAGAAGTTATTTCAAGTCAAATGCAAGAGCAAGAAGATTCATGGAATGAAGGAGATTTGGAGGGATTTATGAAACACTATTGGAAATCAGATTCACTGAGATTTATTGGCAAGAGTGGACTCAATAAAGGATGGCAAAAAACGTTAGACAATTACAAGAAATCCTATAAGAATAAAGAAGAAATGGGAAGGTTAAGATTCACAAATAAAAGCCTTGACATTATTGCAGAAGAGGCTATATTTGTGATTGGAGAATGGAAGCTGACCAGACAGGATTCTTTAGGTGATTTACAAGGAATGTATTCTTTGATTTGGCAAAAGAAAGGGGGGGAATGGGTAATAACAACTGATCACTCCAGTTAAAATAAACATAACTATTGAGAAATTCACTCAAACAATTAATAGCCGGTCCTTGCAGTGCCGAATCAAGAGAGCAAGTTCTTGATACAGCAAGACAATTAGCTGATTTAAAAGAACTAACTTATTTTCGAGCAGGAATTTGGAAGCCAAGAACGGCTCCAGGTTCTTTTGAAGGAATAGGCAAAGAAGGGTTAAAATGGTTAAAAGAAGTTCAAGAAAAATTCCATTTAAAAACCATAACGGAAGTAGCCACTCCCGAACATGTTGAGCAGTGTTTGCAAAATGATGTAGATGCACTTTGGATTGGAGCCAGAACCACGGTAAACCCATTTTATATTCAACAAATTGCCGACTCACTAAAAGGAATTGATATTCCCGTTTTTATAAAAAACCCTATTAGTCCAGATGTTGGATTATGGATGGGCGCAATTGAGAGATTTAAGCTAGCAGGAATTTCAGATGTATCCGTTATTCATCGTGGATTTTTCTCTTATTCCAAAGGGATTTTTAGAAATCCTCCCATGTGGGAAATTCCTATAAAATTAAAAACTGAATTTCCTGATTTACAAATTATTTGTGACCCAAGTCACATCACTGGAGATTCGAATTTGGTTGAACAGGTAGCAAATTTTGCTATGCAACTTGGGATGAATGGATTGATGATTGAAACTCACCCAACCCCTAAAGAGGCTTGGAGTGATGCTAAGCAACAAGTTACTCCAGATAACCTAAAGAAGATAGTAGATTCAATTCTCAGAAATGAATCAAATTCAACTTCAATGGATAATGAACTTGTTGATTTGCGGAAAGATGTGGATAATTCGGATAGTGAAATGTTGAAGGAAATAACCAATAGAATGGAGATTGTAAAGAAAATTGCTAATTTTAAAAAGGAGAATTCTGCTACTGTATTCCAACTTGAAAGGTGGAAATTTGTGCTGGATGAGACAAAAAAGAAAGGAAATGAATTAGGATTGAGCGAAGAGTTTGTGGAGGATTTGATGAATTTAATTCATAAAGAGTCATTGAGTATTCATAACAAAATTTATAATTCTTAATTAAATGAAAAAAAGTTTAGTAATAGGTTCAAACGGACAAATAGGTTCGGATTTGGTTCTTGGATTGATTGAAAGAGTAGGCAAAGAAAATGTAATCGCAACGGACATTAAGCCATCGCTTCATAGTGATTGTACTTTTGAACAATTGGATATTTTGGATGCCGAAAATCTTAAACGGATTATCGAAAAATATAACGTTGGAACTGTTTACCTTTTAGCTGCTTTGCTTTCTGCGGTAGCCGAACAAAAACCAATGGCGGCCTGGAATTTGAATATGGAGGGATTATTTAACGTGTTGAATTTAGCTAAAGACGGAATTATCGAAAAAGTATTTTGGCCCAGTTCAATAGCAGTTTTTGGACCAACTACTCCGAGACAAAATACTCCACAAACTACTGTCATGGAACCGACCACAGTTTATGGAATTAGTAAATTGGCAGGAGAAAGATGGTGCGAATATTATAACAGCAAATACGGTGTTGATGTAAGAAGCATTCGTTATCCAGGATTGATTAGTTACAAAGCTCAACCAGGCGGAGGCACAACGGATTATGCGGTAGATATTTACTACAAAGCTATCGAGCAAGGTAACTACGAGTGTTATTTGAAAGAAGACACCTATTTGCCCATGATGTATATGGAGGATGCTATTAAAGCCACCATTGATTTGATGGAAGCTGATGAAGAAAAGATTAAAATCCGCTCGAGTTATAATTTAGCAGGTATCAGTTTTTCGCCTGTAGAGATTTCAGAGGAAATAAAAAAACATGTTCCTGAATTTGAAATCAGTTATAGTCCTGATTTCAGACAAGCCATTGCTGACTCTTGGCCGCAAAGTATCGAGGATTCAAGAGCAACAGAAGATTGGGGATGGAATGGGTCTTATGATATTTCCTCAATGACCGTGGCTATGTTGGAAGGATTGAAGGGAAAGTTGAATTCTAATTAAATGCCCCTTTCCACATCAGGGAAATTTCAAAACCACCTTGGTAGGCAGAAGCCACTCTTAGTTTTGAAATATTAATGTCATAACTGGCTCCAAGTTGAAGTTTTTGTTCCCAGTCGAATTTAACTATGGCAACAACAGCATCTTGTAATCTGTATATAGCTCCAAATTCTAAATAAGATGAAGTATAATATCCAGTATAACTACTTTGTAGTCCAAGGTTTAATCTATAAGTTCCACCAACTCCTAATACGTTACTTCCTCCTTGAGAGGAGTAAAATAAAGTAGGAACAATAAAATCTTTGCGATTTTCAATTACTAATATTTCTGATTTGGCATGAGCTATAAATCTCATTTTTCGTTGATCCAATCCATTTGCTGAAGCTAAGGTAGCTTTCCAGGTTTGAGTTGCATTTAAAACACTAATCCCTAAACTGGTTTCATTTTTATTATTTCCAAAAAATCGAGCTAAAAATCCTGCATTTACATCAAAGTAACTGGAGGAGGTATTCAATACATTTTCCCCATTGGGAAGCGAGGCATCGTATTTTGTCCCATCATATTGATTGTCCCATTTCAAATTGTCGTAATTAGCACTTATTTGACCATAAGTAAATCCTAATCCAACTGATAAATCAAGGGACTTACTTGCCGAAACAGATTGCGAGACAGAAACCGTAGCTTCGGTTCTCCCGAATTTCGTCTTCCCAGCTTTATCATTATAAAAAGAAATTCCAGCACCTGTTGTTTTAATGTCATCGTCATTTTTAAAAACCGGCATATCATAAGAGGCGAAGATAGTTTTGTACGAATTTCCAACAGTTGCCCACTGGTTTCGGTAGTTTAACGAAGCTCTATAATCTCCAAAATAAGAGCCTGCATTTGCCGGGTTCAATAGGAGAGGAGCTTCATACCATTGAGAAAAATGAATCCCTTGTCCGTAAGAAAATAATCCTAAGGCAAAAGTTAATATTATATGTAAAATTATTTTCCTCATTTATCTTTTAAGTGTGACATCTCCTTTTTCCAAAAACTCTTCTCCCGAAGTAATTGTCATTTCTACGCTGTAGAAGTAAACACCCGATTCAAGTTTTTTTCCTTGGTAGGTTCCATCCCATCCATTGTCCACATCAGTAGATTCAAAAACTAATTTTCCCCATCTGTCGAATACTCTAAATATTAATTTTTCTGCTTCAAAGGATCTTACGTAAAGAATGTCGTTTATTCCATCTCCATTTGGAGAGAAAATATCTGCAATAAAAAACACCTGATCAGAGACACAAATGTCTTTGGTAAGAGTATCGTAACAAGGTCCATTGTTCTTTACGATTAAAGTTATCGTATAGTTACCTCCATCGGCATAAGTATTTGTCTCTGATGAGTTCGATGGGATATAAGGAAGAACATTTCCGTCATCGAAATCCCAACTTCCTGTTACAGCTCCAGTTGACCTATCCGTAACTACTAATGTTTTATTATCAGAACTCAAGCATTTTGGAAATATATCAGGGTTTAAATCAAAATCAGCATTAATGTCTGCATAACTCGGAATAACCATAAATGTATCCACAGAACAGCCATAATTATTAGAGACTGTTAAGAAAACACTATCAAATCCCATAGCAAAAACTGTATCTGCTGTGGATGGTGGATTAGTCCAATTAAAATTATAAATGGGCTTTTGTGTTAAATCATAGGTAGCAAAACCAAGATTTCCAAAACACTGAATTGGACTTGTAATTAAATTAGGAATAACTTCTAAAACTGTTACTGTTACTGTGTCAGAACTTGGATCAGAACAACCATCATTTAGAGTTAAAATATATTGAGTAGTTGTATTTGGAGATACAATATCACTGTTACTTGTAGATGCAGTGTGAGACCAAGTGTATTGATAATTTGGAGAAGGATTTCCACCTGAAGCTAATCCCGTTAAAGTTGAACTTGACCCTAAACATATTGAATCTGGAGAAGCTGTGAGCGAAATTGTAAGGGAATCTCTGACCCAAATGTTTTTTGTATCACTTGTTTGACAAACTCCAGTGCCAAAGGTATAGATAACTTGGTGTGAGCCCGTTCCTGCAACCGCAGGATTGAATACTCCTGTAGTCTGATTGTAATTTCCCGTTCCTGACCAAGTTCCAGCTGCTGGAACGACTGTGATTGGAGTGTTTGCATTGGTATAACAAACTGTATCTGGGAAGGTAATATTTGCGGCAACAAACTGGTAAACAGTCACATCAATTGTTTTATTACATACTCCACCAATTGTATTATAAGTGATCGTGTGCGTTCCATTTCCAGAAACTGAGGGGTCAAATTCACCAGTTGAGCTGTTTGTTATTCCCGTGCCAGTCCAAGTTGCACCGGGCATATTGTTAATGCTGTCCAATTTAAAAGAGGGATGTGTACTACAAATTGTAGTGTCTTGGTAGGACAGTGAATCGGGATATATTCCAATTATCACTGAGTCCTGACAGGTATTTTTATCATAGAATATGGTGTGATAACCATTTCCTAAAAACCTTGGATATAAATAATAAACACCTCCATGAATTTGAACTCCATTTCCAGACCAGATTCCATAATTTGGATTCACATTTAATCCTGTGATTGAATTTATAGGAATAGAATCTTGTGATGGACATGTAAATAAAGTGTCGGCCGAAATGTTTGTTTGGATGACATCAACTATTAAGGAGTCTGGACAGCCCCCAAAAGTATAGAAAACTGTATCTGTCCAATTTCCAATTGTAGCTCCAGGATTAAAAGTTCCCATTGCAGTATTTGTAATCCCAGTCCCAGACCATATTCCACCAGCAGGGAATCCAGTTGCTAAATTAAATGGAGATTGAGAAGGACAAGCGTTTGTATCTGGTCCAGCATTTACAGCTACCACCACAATATTGACTGTGTCTCGACAACCTTTGTAAAAATAATTAACTAAGTTACTTCCATTACTTGCGAGTGATGGATCAAAAGTTCCATTAGCTCCAGACGTAATTCCTGTTCCACTCCAGTTCCCACCTGGTGGGGTAAATGGAATGTTAAAGGGAGGTGAACTTCCACATATTGTATCAGTATCGTAACCAAAAGCTATGGTATCTACAAAAATATTAATTGAATCTGTACACCCATTTACAGTATAATAGGCAGTGAAATTTCCATATACCGTTGGAGTAAATTGTGAGGTTGCAGAATTTACATAGGTTCCACTCCAAACTCCACCAACGGGTAATCCATTAGGAAGATTTCGAGGTATTCCGCTTGCGCACCAGTTTCTATTGCTACGAGCATTAACTTGTATTACAGTTATTTGAACTGTATCTGTGCAAGAGTTTATTGAGTAGATTATTGAATGTGTTCCAGCCCCTGCGCTTGATGGGTCAAAAGTTCCTAAACTTGAATTTGTAATTCCATTTCCAGACCAACTTCCTCCTGCGGTTTGAGCGCTTAAATTGATTGATGGGTCACCAATACAAATAGGTGAAACAGGATTAATAGTTGGATCTATATACTTAATTGTGATTGTATCATTAAGAACTAAGCCTGTTGAAATTTCTGTGACTTGAAGTGTAAAAGTTGTATCACCAGTAGGACATATATTAAAAGGTCCACCACTATTTGGTAAGCCATTGCTCCATAGGTAAGTGTAACCGTCACATCCACTTGATATAGCCCTTAAATTGGTGCAACTTCCTAAACACACCGTATCGTCATAAATTGTTGTTAGTGTGAAAGGGCAATCAGTTATTTGAAAAGTATCTCTTGCTATTATTGTAATAGGACCTTCACACGAATCAGTAAATGTTAAATTAAATTCAAGATAATACTCACAGTTTTGAACGAATGGTGCGTTTAACCTTAATCTTACCGAATCCAAAAAGCCGTTGGTGCAATTTAAAGGAATTTTATTAGAAACATTAAAAATTCCAGCTGTACTTGTTAATGTAAAAGTAACGGAATCAAGAAGATAACAGGGGAGCGAATTATCAAACTTAACTCTGAACCACCTATCGTTGCACGATGGAGGTTCTGAAGTCCCAAGTGTTGATATTCCATTTTCTTTATCGAGAGTATCAAGAACTTTTATTCTCACCGAATCATAATATTGATTACCCGTAGCAGTTTCTGTTACAGTAACGTAATAAGTTGTGGTAACTGTGGGGCAAACATTATGAGGACCCATGGTGCTCGGCAAGCCATTGCTCCATGCATAAGTATAGGTATTACAATTAGTGGGGTTTGTGACTTCAACAGTTGCACAATCTCCAAAACATATTGAATCATTCGATGAAACTATTTGAGCTAACATATTACAAGTTGTAAAATCAAAAGTGTCACGAATTGTAAATTGATAAACACTATCACATATATCCGGGATATTTAAATTCATGATTAATTCGTACTCACAATTAAATATAAATGGAGTATTTAACCATACTCTTGCATAAAATGAACTGTCATTTGTACAGCTATATTTGGTTACATTTACAATGTTGGGAGCATTATTACCTAATAAAGAATAGGTTGCATTTACAATTGAATCACAATGCAGTTTTCTATCAAATTCAATTATAAATGAATTTGAATCACAAGTAGGAGGTTTTATAGCACTCATGTTAACAGTGGGAGCAGTAACTGGAGGTGCAGTTGAGTTCCAATTTGCAATCCATCCTGGGAACTCTAAACTTCCATCGGAGTGAAATGTAATCGTTAAACAGCCTGAATTTGCAACAATAGTTGGAGGTAATGAGCCATTTAAATTTCCTGAGTATTGAGCAATAAAAGGAGATGCAGTTGAAGGTCCGTTATAAAAATTTACGGTGTCAATACCACCTTCCGTCCAAAAAGAAGTAAAGGTGTAATAGATGGTAGCACCCACTCCAGGGCAAATTGTAAACGTATAATTTTCTAATTCATCATAATGCCCTGCGGGAAATGTTTTGAAATCGGAATCAGTGTGAATTCCGTCACATTCAGCTACGGTTGTATCTTTCATTTCGAAAGTCATTTGACTTGTCAATTGAAAAGATAGGAATACAACAAATACAAAGAATATGAATATTCTTTTAAACATAGAGGAGGCTTTTTATTTTTTTATAGTAATGTTTGAGGTAACTACTTCGTTACTCCAATTACCAGCTCTATCTCTTAATTTTACGGTAAATTTTGTGCTTTCAGTTGAATCACTTCCCAAAACAAATAATCCAGCCAGGTTTATACTTAACTCACCTTCAATCTGAATTGCTTGGTCTGGAGGAGTAAGGGGTTGAACATGGTATTCATCAGCTTGTGGAAGTCTTGCATCCTTAATAAAAAGTGAATATGCATCAGGATCCTCATAGCCAATATCTCCATCTCCATCTTTGTAGGAGATTTTTAATGTAACATTTTGGCTAAATTCTGGAGTTGAACTTGGGGTTAAACTTATAAATTCAATTTCAGGGGTTGTACTATATGGTTCGTCCTTTTTACAAGAGAATACAAGTATAATACAAAATATGGCTAATAACTTATTCATACACTAAATTGTGAAAAGAGTAAATAGATAAATAGTTGGTCTTGAGCTTCCGTCACTTGGATTTTCCGCTGGAGAAGTGTGATCTGTGTCTTGAATATATACTCTTACAAAGATTAATTTCCCCGCAGGATATCCTGAAGCATCAAAGTCAAATTTATGAGTAAATTGTGCAGGTGTCCCAGAAAAATCATTGGCTGTAAATCCACCTGAAACGGTCATAGTACTTGCAGTTACACCTTCAAAATCAAACATAGCAGTATCAACTTTAATTTCATTAACTGTCATACTTGTTGAGGCGGTGGCATCATCGTCAATTGAAAACCAGAAATCCACGTTGGCTCTTGGGACAAGTATTGGTAGTATTCCAGCTCCCGAAGCTCTGCTGTAAGGAGAAGAAGTTGCATTATTAGCATAGACATTAAATCCTGTTACAATAGGGTTTGGATTTCCTATAACAGGGTCGTTTCCATACATATCTTTTGCTCCAGCATTAATCCAATCTTTAATTCTTTTTATGTGTGATGCTTTGTTTACAATCCATTCGTCTGCGTAAACAGGAGGCATAATACCAGAAGTACTTGGAAGAGCAACTAACAGTCTTTCATGCATTAAAGACATATCAGCATCTCCAGGTTTTACTCTGTAAGTAAAACTTCCAGACGCGTCATTAGTTAATACATTGTGATAAACTGTACTGTTGTAAGCTCCACCAATTGTTCTGAAATCTGGTTCGAAATGACCATCATGACATCCAGAGTTAGCACAAGTTGGTTTAAAAACTGTGGCGTGCAAATAACCGAAATTGTCAACAGGTAAACCGGCTAATGTTGGTTCTTCATATAGTTTTGGTGTACTGTATCCATTGTATGGATTTTCAATTTCATTTTTTTTACAATTAGAAACCATTGTAAATGTTGCTATTGAAATAATAAGTAAACTATAATTTTTCATTTTTCTCATAATTTATAGTTTTCTAATTAAAGATTGACTTTGAGGATGCAAGAAACCAGAACCTGTCATTTCACTTTCTATTCCCAGAATATGTCCAGCAGTAATTGCGGCATCCGTATTTAATGGTGAGCTTGAGTTTATTGGTCCTGTGGCTTTGTCTGGGTGATTAGTAATTGTTTTCCCTGCCATTAATGTAAATACTCTTCTTGTATTCGCATCTGAATGGTCAAATGCTCTAAAGTTATTTTCCGCATCCAAAATTGGATTAGGATTAAGATTTCTTCCCGTATCAGGAGTAGCCATAATAATAGTTTCTCCTGCCATTGTTGGAATTTGAGTTTGGATGTAATTCCATAAATACCCAACCGCATGATCCGCAGAGTGAATAGCTCTCAAATAACTGGTGAAGTTTGAATGACAAACATCTGGCCCATCAATCTTAATCACTGTAATTGCTGGAGTAAATTCTTTCATTACTTCACATGCATAACCAATCGTTTGACCATCATTACTTGCAACTGGAGGTGAAGCAACAGTCCCAGCCGCTTTTTTCTGGAACATACTTTTCATGAATGTTTTGATTTGCTGTTTTTCAGCTTCCGTATTTCCAACGGTATCAAGAACATTGTTTTTTGTTAAACTTTCGTATGAATTATCCAAAAAGTACTTCATTTTGTACATAGGTGATAATTCATTTTGAGGATGATAAATTTTTGCATTTTTTAAAAATTGATCTCCTTGCGAACCAAAAGTAACTTTTGGAATAAACATATTTGCTCCATATTTTGCTCCATAATCTTCGTGATCACTATGGTTATATAATGGAACTGAGTTTCCTAAAGAGTTTCCGATAAACCAAGTATCAGTAGCTTTGTATCCGCCATGTTTTCTTAAAAATTCAAAAACAGTTGGAGTTTTTGGTCTTTCTAATAGAGGTTGAGCTAAGCTTGTATTTCCCTGAAGTAATCCGATAGATCCACCGTAATGTCCTGCTGCAATTGCATTTACCTCCTTAAATAGAACTCCTTGAGATTGAAGTGGTGTGGATAAAATTGTTGGAATTGGAGTGTTACCACTTGTTCCAGTTCCATAAACAACTTTTGAGGCTGGTTGAGCTCCAGCAAGCATATTAGGCATTATGTTACCTGTCACGTTAATACTTGGGTCTGGATCCCATGTGTATTGACTTTGTTGAAGGTAAAGTTGATCTACTGTTTCTTGATTTCTAATTCCTCCAGCATACATAATAAGTACAACATGAGGTGCTATCTGTGCTCCAGTTGGTGCAAATAACCTACCACTTGGAAGTATGTAAGGTGCAACAAAAGCTCCGGCTGTAGTTAAAGTTGCCTTTTTTAAAAACTCTCTTCTTTTCATAATTGAATTGTATTAAGCTCTATTAATAAAATAAGTATTCATTAGATAAAGCGAATGAGAAATATATTATTTCTGGGGATCTTGATGGATCTCCTTCAATTTCATTTCTAAAATATTGTTTTTCACCTTCAGTGGGTCTTCTTATTAAAAACCTCTCGTAAGTCTCCATTACAAACTTGTCAATGTCAGCCCGCATATCGGCATTAGTAGGTAAAAGTGGAGTAGGAGAAGTTGAGTTCATGAAATTGCTAATAATTACTTCTCGCGCCAATTCTTTATCACCAATTGAAGTGATACATTGTCCTGCTCTATATATATCTCCAGCAGATAATGCTTGCTGAAATAAGTTCGTGTAACAAACTGCAATCCACTGACTATTAGTTTTTTCTTTCAGTTTTGAAGAAGCAGATGAATATAGATTTACTTTATTAACCTGAAAAACCTTGTCGTCAATAGTTTCTTTTTTACAACTTGAAAAAGCGAAAACTAATAAAACAGTAAAAAGTATATAGTTGTTTAATTTCATAATTTGTAATTTTTAAAAATTAGCATATTCATCCGTTTTCATTACTTCACGAATAATATAAGGTAAATCACTATTTGATTCAAAATGAGAACTATAATGATACAATTCTTGTGCAGTAGGGAATCTACTTACAAAAGATCTATAAACCCAAGTAACTGTTCCGTCATTGAACTCCCTGCAATGTGTAACAATTTTTGAAAAATCGAATTTACTTTCACCTGGCTGACTAAAAAGCAAATCAGCTAAATCAGATTCAACCATATTGTAACTGGAAGTGAACTCATCTGATGTAGGGAATCTATATAGGTTATTGTCAAATACAGCATTAACATAATTAAAAGAATTCATATTAATTTGATCATAAATTCCATTGTAACACATTCTTCGGCACATTTCGTTAAACTTTATACTTCCATTTCTGAAGGCAGTATCCGCGGTAAGAATGTCATTGTAAATTTCTGCTTGTTGTTTATTCCAAAAATAACCAAGCATATTTCCCATAATTGAGTCGCTATTAGCCGCAGCTAACAATATACCTCTTTGTTGGCTTATCCCTGCATCATCAATTCCTTCCAAAAATCTTGCTTTTTGAAGCCCATAAATATTTAGATAAAATAATTGCTTAAAATTATCTCCATTGCTTTGAGGTACAGTATCAAATTGAAGTTTCAAGATGATTGATTCTCGCGTAGAAAAATTCAAATTATTAGCCTCTAATAACGCTACGATAGAATCCATTTCAACATCTAAGGGTTCTCTTCCAGCTAAATCAATAAATAATCTATTTACGTAATTTTTTACTTTAATAGTGGGAACACCATAGTAATTTGGGGCATTATTATTACTTATAAATTTGTCTTCTTTTTTGCAGGAGAAAAGAGCAATAACAGTAATTAGGATAATAATCTTTTTCATTCTTCTATTTGAATTATTAGAATACTTAATACACTAAAGTTAATCAATTAATTCAATGTAGTTAAATAAATGTTAATAGATTACAAGGTATACGTCAAAACCTATCTCAAGGTTGCGTAAATTCTATATAAAAATGAAAATAAAAGGGGAGGAAGAACTTATAATTCTTCTCTGTTTTTATTCATTAGTTTAAAATACAAGAGGTGCTTTGAGGTTCTGCCCTCTATTTTTATCCACGTCTTATATTTCATAAACCATTTCACTTGTCTCGAAATGAGACCTTTTTTGAAATATGCTTCAACAAAAGGATGTACTTGAAGAATTAATCCTTTTGATTTATCTGCAGAGGTAATTGCATTTTTAATTTGATCCGTGATTAAAATTGCCGCCTGAACCTCACCAGTACCATGGCAAGTTGGGCAAGTTTCAATAGTATCAATTTCTGTTTGAGGTCTTAATCTTTGACGGGTAATTTCAACAACTCCAAATTTACTTGGAGGAATAAGATTATGTTTAGCACGATCTTTACTCATTTTTTCTTTCAAAAACTTATAAAGTTTTTGATTGTTCTCTTTTTGATACATGTCAATGAAATCAACAGCTATGATTCCGCCCATATCTCTTAATTTAAGAACTCGTGCAACTTCTTCTGCAGCTTCAAGATTTACTTGAAGTGCGTTTTCTTCAGCATCATTTTCCTTTCCTTTTCTGTTTCCACTATTAACGTCAATTACGTGCATAGCTTCAGCATGGTCTATAATCAAATATCCACCGTTTTGAAGGTTTACTTTTCTTCCAAAACTTGCTTTTATTTGTTTGTGAATGCCGTATTCTTGAAAAATGTCAGCTTTTCCTTTGTGCAGTTTCACAATTTTAACTCTATCTGGAGCAATTTTACCAATATATTCTTTTAATTGAACATACATGATTTCATCATCTACCACAATGTTGTTAAAAGTTTCATTTAGTAAATCTCTTACTATTGCTGATGCACGATTTAATTCTCCCAGTATTTTTTTTGGAGGTCTTGCGTCTTTTGCTTTGGTGTAAATAGATTCCCATTTAATTGAAAGCTCTTCAAGATCTTCGTTTAGTTCAGCTACTTTTCTATTTTGAGCTACAGTTCTAATAATTACACCAAAGTTTTTTGGTCTAATGCTTTCAATAAGTCTAATTAGTCTGTTTTTTTCCTCAGCGTCTTCTATTTTTTGAGAAACAGAAATTTTGTTTGAAAAAGGAATCAAAACCAAATATCTTCCCGGAAGTGTTATTTCGGTTGTGATTTTCGGACCTTTTGATGAAATCGGTTCTTTAGTTACTTGAACTAATAATTTTTGATTGGCTGATACAAAATCATTTATTTTGCCATATTTATCGATTTCTTTTTCAATTGGGAAATCGAATTTTGGCTTTCCATTAAATGCTATTTTTGCAGCTTTTTGAAATGACTTATAATTTGCACCTAAATCAGAATAATGCAAAAAACCGTCTTTTTCGTACCCTACATTTACGAAAGCAGAATTCAGCCCAGGATTAGTTCTTTTAACTTTTCCTAAGAAAATATCGCCAGCTGCAAATGTCTTGTCTTCTTCCTTGGATTCAGTATGAATCTCGATAAGTTTTTTATCGTTTAGGAGGGCTATTACATCCTCTTTTGGCTTAGATGAAATTATTAAATCTAAACTCACTTTTAAAGTAAAATTGGGGGTTAAATCCGATTAAAAAGCAAAAACTTTTTAATTAGAAAATATAAATTGTTGTTAAACACAAAAAACAAGATGATTAAATCTTGTTTAATGTTGGTGTTTAATAACTTGAATAAAAGAATATTACTTCTTTTTCTTGTGACGATTTTTTCTCAATCTTTTCTTTCTCTTATGAGTCGCCATCTTATGTCTTTTTCTCTTCTTACCGCTTGGCATATCTTTTAATTTTTGTTAATTATATTAATTCTTTCTAGTATTTCAGTTTCTATCTTGGAATCTTTATTAAGCTTTAGCGCTTTGTTTAAATTATCCAATGATTCTTGTCTTTTTTTATCTAAAAAATAAGCATCTGACAAGAGTATTAATCCGCTTACTTTTTCTGCACCCTCTGTCAAACTCACAAATTTTTCAAATCTTTCAACTGCTATTGAGTATTGACCAGATTGTATGGACAACTTGCCTAATTCCCAAATAGCGTCTAATTGGTTTGGGTCTTTTTTCAGAATACCTTTCAATATCTGAACTCCCTTCATTATTTCTTCAGAACTTTTCCCTTCTTTTATTAGTAAAGAAGCTTTCTTAACATCTATCTCCTCTTGATTTGGAGTTGGTGTCCTCGAAATGGATTGCAAAGATACTAAAATAATAAGAGCTCCTATTAAGATTATCGAAAAAATTTTATAAAAGGAACTCTTCATTTATTTTTAATTAAGTAAAACTATGTTTTATTTAACTTTTACTTTCTTTTTAACATCGTTAGCAAAGTCTCTTGCTGGCTTAAACGATGGAATGTTGTGGGCAGGTATTACTACAGAAGTATTCTTTGAAATGTTTCTTCCAGTTTTTTTAGCTCTTTTCTTGATGATAAAACTACCGAATCCTCTTAAATAAACGTTCTTTCCAGAAGTCATGTTTGATTTAACAGTATCCATAAAAGACTCAACCGTCTTTAAAACTGTACTTTTGTCAATACCTGTATCCGAAGATATTTGCTCAACTATTTCTGCTTTTGTCATGATGTTGTTGTTAGTTAATTAATAATTTTCTCCTTATCTTTTAAGGTCTTTTTTCTTAAGTTCAAACGAATTTATAATAAATTTAGGTAAAATCTAAGTATTTTTGGGTTTAATTACATGCTTAAATAAATGTAATACTATTGATTAAGTCTATTTTCCTCCATAATTTGTTGTATTGGTATCAAGTTTCTAAAAGAGATTTACCTTTTAGAAATACTCAGGATCCCTATAAAATTTGGCTATCAGAAATTATTCTTCAGCAAACAAGAGTGACTCAAGGATTACCTTATTACAATAAATTTATTACCTTATTTCCTGCAGTTGAGAATCTTGCTAATGCCGAGGAAATGGAAGTGATGAATGCTTGGCAAGGATTAGGATACTATTCAAGAGCCAGGAATCTTCACTTTACAGCGAAATTTGTGGTGAATGAGTTAAGTGGTGTTTTTCCTACTGCGTATAAGGATTTAATTCAATTAAAGGGAATTGGAGATTACACTGCTTCAGCAATATCTTCTTTTGCCGCAAAAGAGGTAAGACCTGCTTTGGATGGAAATGTATATCGGTTTGTTAGCAGATTGTATGGTGTTGATACTCCAATAAATACTCCAAAGTCCATTAAAGATTTTAAGAAAATTTTGAATGAGCTGATTGATGAAAAAAATCCAGATATTTTTAATCAAGCTATGATTGAGTTTGGAGCTTTGCAGTGTACTCCAAAATCTCCGGATTGCGAAAATTGTGTATTTAATGATTCTTGTTATGCGTTTTTTAATAATGCTGTTTTCGATTTTCCAGTTAAAATAAAAAAGAAAAAATCGATTGATCGCTTCTTAAGTTTCTATTTTATAAAAAAGGATAATTCAACTTTTATTTTAAAAAGAACAGAGAATTCTATTTGGCAAAATCTTTATGAGTTTCCAAATATTGAGTCTAAAGAATTGTTTGACAATGAGGAACTTTCAAACGAACTTCTTGGGGAAGTGGAGATTATTTCAATTGGAAAACCTATCAAACACATTTTGTCTCATCAAAATATTTATGCTAAAGTTTGAATGTAAAGTGTTAGAGGGATTCCCACCTCAAGAAAATTGGATAAAAATTAAGATAAATGAATTTGATAAATATCCCCTTCATCGATTAATGGAAAAAATGATTGAACAGTGATTTTTTTCAGGAGTTTAAGGTTGTTATTATTTTGTTTGTTTGTGTAAAATTGATTTAGTAAATTGTATGAATAATTGTAATTTTGAAAAAAAATAAACTATGGCAGGAGTTAATAAAGTGATTTTGATAGGTAATTTAGGAAAAGACCCAGAGGTAAGACATCTGGAAAGTGGTGCAGTGGTTGCAAATTTCCCTATTGCAACATCTGAGACCTACAAAGATAGGAAAACAGGTGAAAGAATTACTCAGACCGAATGGCATAATGTTGTGATATGGAGAGGATTGGCAGAGGTAGCTGAAAAATACCTAAAAAAAGGAAATTCGGTATACATTGAAGGAAAATTGAGAACTCGTTCATGGGATGACAAAGAGGGAAATAAAAGATACACGACCGAGGTTGTGGCCGATAATATGACCATGCTTGGCGGAAAACAAGATGGAGGAAGTGGTGACGCTGGTCAAAACTCTTCCTCAAGTGGCTCTGCAGAATCAACAGCATTTGATGATGATTCAAGCGGAGATTTGCCGTTTTAACTATTAATTAAACTTATAAAACTTGGAACCTTCGAGTATAGTGCCTCTTTCGGGGCTGCTTATTGTACTAAATTCTTTTTCGATATCAATAGTTGTGTCGTTAGTGGTTATGGCTATTTTATTAATCAGTTCAGCACTAATTTCTGGGTCTGAAGTTGCATTTTTTTCCATAGATGCAAAAAGCAGAGAATCACTATCAAGTGAAAAGGATACTAGTGCCGACAGGGTTTTGGAACTGTTGAATAAACCCAAACGATTATTAGCCACTATTTTAATAGCTAATAATTTCATCAATATTGCAATTGTAATATTATCCACCTATATCATCAATAATCTGTTTGATTTTGAAGGAAATGCTTTATTGGAATTTCTTACAACTGTTGTAATTGCTACTTTTTTAATTTTGTTGGTAGGGGAGGTTATTCCTAAAGTTTATGCTACAAATAATAGTATTAAGCTCTCAAAATTTATGGGAACTCCCATTTTTATTATTGGTAAGATTTGTTCTCCGTTAAGTTCTTTATTAGTAAGAAGTACTTCTTTTATTGATAAAAGAATTAAAAAATCTGCAACTGAAATTTCAGTAAATGATTTGGATCATGCCCTTGAAATAACTGAGATTGAAGGAGTAACAAGTGAAGATAAAAAGATTCTGGAAGGGATAGTAAAGTTTGGAGAAACAGATGTTAAACAGATTATGAAATCGAGAGTTGATGTTATCTCTTTTGATGAATCTACTGATTTTAGCAAGCTAATGCCGGAGATAATTGAAAATGGATATTCAAGACTTCCGATTTATAAAGAGTCGTTTGATAATGTGTCTGGGGTGTT
>JBMYYT010000011.1:0-21577 GCA_049609665.1 Flavobacteriales bacterium
AATTTATAAACCCTGCTTTCTACAATGGAGTAATTCCAAAAAATGATAAATCCTATACTCTTTATGTTCCTTCTCAAAAGACTGGTCTTTTCACACTAAATGAAGAGTCCATTTACAACTTGAGCAAAGAAGTTAAAAAAACTTACAATTTAGCTTCTATTTCTGCTCCAAGAGGAAATGGAAAAAAAATAAAATATAGAGTTAAAAGTGGAGATTATTTAGGGAAAATTGCAAACAAATATGATTGTAAAGTTAGTGATATAAAAAGATGGAATAATCTGAGGGGCAATAGCTTAGATATCGGACAGTTACTTGTGATTTATACGAAAAAGAAATCAGCAAAATCTGAGACGAAAGTCGCTAAACGATCAGATAAAGTTCCGGAACTTAAAGCGGGAGAGAGTTATTTATTGTATACCATCAAAGAAGGAGACAACCTTTGGGATATTGCCAAGTTATTTCCCGAAGTTTCTGTTGAGGATATCTTGGATCATAATAGAGCAATAAATAAGGACAACCTAAAACCCGGAAAGAAGATAAAGATTATTCAATACGATTAACTCGAAAATTCGACCGTAAAATAGTTACGTCAAAAATCTATTAATCTGGAATCATTTTTGATAAAAAAACAATAAAAACTAATCATGAAAAAACTAATTTTTATAGCTCTGATTATTTCTTTGTTCAATTGTGGAGAAGAAGAGGACACAAAAGTTTATAAGCCAAGCGCAATTGGCACACAAGGAATTATTAATATCGTAATGGACAATGTTCTTTGGAAGGGTCGATTGGGTGAAATTGTAAAAGAAAAAATTGCCCCAATGATTGAGTATTATCCCAATGAGGAATATCTATTTGATTTAAAACACAATTCGAAAAGAGAATTCAAGGTAAGTTCAAAAAAACAGAGAAACATCATAGAGTTCACCATAAACAAGAGTTTATCAATTGAGCCAAAAATTAATTACACCTCCGACATATGGGCTTCTGGGCAATCAATAGTAAAAATCACTGGAAGAAATCAACAAGACTTATATGATCTGTTTATGTCACATTCTCAGGAAATTCAAGATCATTTTATGAAACTTGAAATAGAACAGATGAAAAACAACTTGTTGACAAATCAAAACTATTTAGCCAAAAAACAATTACTTGATTCTCATAACTTATCTTTAACTGTGCCTGTTGATATGGAGTTAACCGTAAATAATTCAAGTTTTGCAGGACTTGAACAGCTAAGACTTGTATCTGAACAACAAAAAGCTCCAGGAGATGTTCAGCAATTTATTATGATTTATCATTATCCCTACACCGATAAAAATCAATTAACCAAAGAGTATTTACTCAAAAAAAGAGACTCTGTAGCTAAAAAATATTTCAAAGGAGTTGAGAAAGATTCCTACATGATTACCGCACCTGATTCATTAGTGCCAAATTTCCCAAAAGAAGTATTATTCAAAGGAAATTATGCCTTTGAAATCAGAGGACTTTACAGTATGGTTAATGATTACAGAGGAGGTCCATTTGTAAATATTTCTGTGATTGATGAAGCAAGAAAAAGGATAATAACCATTGAAGGACACGTATTCGCTCCAAAGTTTAACAAGCGACCTTATATGATGGAATTGGAGACGGTTTTGAATACCCTATCAGTGGAGTAACGAATTAAATTATCGGTGTTGTCATCCTATTTTCGTTTAATTAGAATTACTTTTGTTTAAAATTAGAATCCGATGAAAAAAATCAGAATCTCAAAAGAATTTTCCTTTGAAACGGCACATGCCTTGGATATGCATGAGAGTAAATGCAGAAACATTCACGGACACTCTTATAAACTTACTGTTACGGTATTGGGTGTTGTAAATTCTGATGAATCATCACCAAGTGTAGGAATGGTAATGGATTTCACAGAATTGAAAAAAATTGTGAATGAAGAGGTTGTGGACAAATTAGATCATGCATTAGTCTTGAAATCTGATTCAAGATTCAAAGGAATCGAAGAACATAATGAAAAAACCATTTATGTGGACTACCACCCTACTTGCGAGAATTTATTGAAAGAAATTGTGAGTTTAATTTCTAAAAAATTACCACAAGGAATTGAATTGGTATATGCTAAAATGAATGAAACAGCAAGGAGTTATTCCGAATGGATTTTGGAAGATTAATTTCTTTATGACAAAATTCATACTTATTTAAAGACTTCGTCTTATTTTTAAATTTCCCAACGGTTAATTTTGTTCCTATTAAAAGAGTAGAATTATTCTTGAAATTAAACCATGAAAGAACTTACACCCTGTTATCATTGTGGAGATGATTGTCATGTTGAGATAAAACATGATGAGAAAGTGTTTTGTTGTAACGGCTGTAAGATGGTCTTTGAAATTTTATCCGAGAATGGGCTAAATCAATATTATGACATTGAAAACAAACCCGGTATAAGACCCTCAGAGGCTGGGAGCAAATATCACTTTCTTGAAAATGAACTCATAGCAGAAGATTTTCTTGATTTCAAAAGCAACTCTCAATGCAATACCACCCTTTTTCTCCCTCAAATCCACTGCAGCTCCTGTGTTTGGCTACTCGAAAATCTCAATTTATTGAGTGAAGGGATATTAAAATCTGAAGTGCATTTTACTAAAAAAGAAGCTTATATTTCATTTGATCCAACAAAAATTTCACTTAAGGAACTTTCTCAGCTGTTAGATAAAATTGGCTATGCGCCCACATTTGAAAAGAAAGAAATCCGTTCCAAAAAGAAGTTGAATAATTCCTTTTTTATAAAAATTGGAGTTGTAGGTTTTTGTTTCGGAAACATTATGCTGCTTAGTTTTCCAGAATATTTAGGAATAGGTAATGATATATCAGAAAACATAAGTTTTTTCCTTCAGATAGTGATTTTAGTGTTATCACTGCCTATATTATTTATGGGTGCTTGGGATTATTTAAAATCGGGTTACAAATCAATTAAAACAGGACATATTAACATTGATGTTCCTGTATCAATTGGAATTTTGACCCTTTATTTAAAAAGTGTTTATGACATATTGATTGAACACAACGCAAGCTATATGGATTCTTTTGCTGCATTTATATTTTTCTTGTTGATCGGAAAATGGTTTCAAAACAAAACCTATGATGCACTTTCTTTTGAAAGAGATTACAAATCCTATTTCCCAATTGCTGTTTCCAAAATAAATCAAGAAGAAGAGATAATCATGCCCATTAATGAGATTGGAAAAGATGATATTCTTTTGATCAGAAATGGCGATATTATTCCGGTAGATTGTATTCTTATAGACGGAAATGCGAATATTGATTACAGTTTTGTCACTGGTGAATCGGTAACTCAACAAATTGACCTGAATAATAAATTGTATGCTGGTGGAAAACAAATAGGAAAAAACATCAAAGTGAAAGTACTTGAGAAAGTGAACCAAAGTTACCTCACTCATCTATGGAACCAATCGGCTTTCAAAACTGAAGAAAGCAGTTACTCAAAACTAAACACAAAACTGAGTAAATATTTTACCTGGGCAGTTATCTCAATTGCAATTCTATCTGGAATAGTATGGTATTTTATTGATTCGTCAAAAGTAGTTGATGTAATGGTATCGGTTCTTATTGTGGCCTGCCCGTGCGCATTGGCTTTGGCTGTTCCTTTTACATTTGGGAGCTCACTCAGATATTTCGGAAAATCAGGATTTTATTTACGTTCAATTTTTACTATCGAAGATTTATCTCAAATCACAGATATTGTATTTGACAAAACTGGAACACTCACCTATTCCAACCTCTCTGAAATTAATTTTGAAGGGAAAGAACTGACGAAAGAAGACTTGAAACAATTAGTAGAACTCACTCATAACTCTACTCATTTATTGAGCCGTAATATCTATGAATTTATCAACTTATCCGTTAAAGAACATAATCTTTTGGATTTCTCAGAAACCATAGGCAAGGGAATCTTTGGGAAGTTTGAAAATGGAGACGAAATAAAGATGGGGTCAAAAGAGTTTTTGGGATTAGACAAAGATGAATCACTCAAAACCAGTGTTTATGTAATGAAAAATCAAGAATTGCTCGGTGCCTATATTTTCAAAAACCTGTATAGGAATGGAGCGCAAAAGATGATTGAAAATTTACAGGACAATCACACTATTCATTTGCTATCGGGAGATAATGAATCTGAAAAATTAAACCTTCAATCTTTTATTTCAAATAAAAACAACATTCATTTTAATCAAAAACCTATCGATAAACTAACTTATATCGAATCTTTACAACAAAACAACCGAAAAGTATTAATGGTAGGTGATGGATTAAATGATGCTGGAGCACTTAAACAAAGTGATATTGGAGTTGTATTATCTGAAAATATTTATAATTTTTCGCCTGCAAGTGATGGAATATTAAAAGCCGAACAATTTACCTTATTTCCTAAATTTATTTCCTTCTCAAAACAGACAATTCGTATTTTAAAAATATGTTTTGCTTTTTCAATACTTTACAATTCGATAGGATTAATTTTCGCCCTTTCAGGCAATTTATCCCCACTTATAGCTGCAATTCTTATGCCTATAAGTTCTATATCAGTAGTTATACTTTCTGTAATTCTTGTCCGATACCATTTCAGAAAAACTATTCTTAACTGATAAAAATCATATTTTATTGGTCCTTATCTCATTCCTAAATTCTGATCATAGGTCGTTCTTTGTATTATGAATATTCTATTTGTGTTAATCGGAATCAGTATAACAATCGCAATTATTTTTTTGTTGCTATTTACTTGGGCCGTAAAGTCTGGACAATACGAAGATGACTACACACCTTCAATTAGAATGTTATTTGATGAAAACAAACCAAAAGAAACAAAAAAATAAACTATGGAACAATTTAGTTACGACAATTCAATTGTAAAGAAATTTAGTTATGCCACCTTAATATTCGCATTGGTAGGTATGCTTGCAGGATTATGGATAGCTTTGGAGTTAGCTTTTCCAGCACTTAACGTAGCCAAGCAACTAAACTTTGGAAGAATGCGGCCTTTGCACACCAACGCAATCATATTTGCCTTTGTTGGAAATGCCATGTTTGCTGGTATTTATTATTCCTTGCAACGACTGCTAAAGACAAGAATGGCAAGCGACAAACTCAGTAACATTCATTTCTGGGGATGGCAACTTATTATTGTTTGCGCAGCTGTTACTCTTCCGTTTTTCGGAATGAGTTCAAGTAAAGAATATGCGGAATTAGAATGGTGGATTGACATTATGATTGCAATTGTTTGGGTTGTTTTTGGTTGGAATATGTTTGCAACTATTCTTAAACGAAGAGTTCAACATTTATACGTAGCAATATGGTTCTACATTGGAACTTTTGTAACTGTAGCTGTTTTACACATTGTAAATTCATTGGCAGTACCAGTAGATTTTACAAAGAGTTACTCTATGTTTTCTGGAGTACAAGATGCCTTGGTTCAATGGTGGTATGGACATAATGCTGTAGCGTTTTTCTTGACTACACCATTCCTTGGATTGATGTATTATTTTGTTCCAAAAGCCGCTAATAGACCAGTTTATTCTTATAGACTTTCTATCATTCACTTTTGGACCTTGATATTCTTATACATTTGGGCTGGACCTCATCACCTGTTATACACATCACTTCCGGATTGGGCTCAATCACTGGGAGTTGTATTTTCAATCATGTTAATTATGCCTTCATGGGGAGGAATGTTAAACGGATTACTAACACTAAGAGGTGCTTGGGACAAAGTAAGAGAAGAACCTGTTTTGAAATTTATGGTAGTAGCTCTTACTGCTTATGGAATGGCAACTTTTGAAGGACCAATGCTTTCTTTAAAAAGTGTTAACCTTATTTCTCACTATACCGATTGGACAATTGCACACGTTCACGTGGGTGGATTAGGGTGGAATGGGATGCTTATTTTCGGGATGCTTTACTATATTTTTCCAAAAATATACGGAACAAAATTATTCTCAATAAAATTAGCTAACACTCACTTTTGGTTAGCAACTTTAGGTATTTTATTCTGGGCTATCCCAATGTATTGGGCAGGATTTGTTCAAGGATTAATGTGGCAAGAATTTGATTTGGATGGAGCATTAACTCATGGATTCCTTGACACAGTTAAAGAACTAAAACCTATGTATATGTTGCGTTCTTTAGGAGGATTGATTTATTTAATTGGTGCAGTTATTGGGGTTGTTAATTTGGTGAAAACTGCTCGTTCAGGCTCATTAATTGCTAATGAAGAAGTAGAGGCTCCAGCATTAGTAAAACATACTGAAACTAATGAAAAATGGCATAGAGTTATCGAGAGAAAACCTGTTAGAATGTTAATTCTAAGTTTAGTGGTAATTCTTATTGGAGGTATAATCGAAATTATTCCTACCATGATGATAGAGTCTAATGTGCCAAAAATTGCTTCAGTTAAACCTTATTCACCTTTAGAACTTCAAGGAAGAGACTTATACATAAGAGAAGGTTGTAACAACTGTCACTCTCAGATGATACGTCCGTTAAGATTTGAGACAAAAAGATATGGAGAATACTCCAAAGCTGGAGAATTTGTATATGACTATCCACACTTATGGGGATCAAAAAGAACTGGGCCAGACCTACAAAGAGAAGGTTCAAAAAAATTAAGAAGACCAGATTCTTGGCACTTTACACACTTCTTAAAACCTGCTGAATTTATTCCTGGCTCAATAATGCCACCCTATGATTTCTTTATTGAAGATGAACTCGACAACAGTAGTTTGAAAAAGAAAATCAAGGTACTTAGAGGACTCGGGGTTCCTTATGAAGAAGGCTTTGAAGAAGGAGCTGAAACACTACTTAGTATGCAAGCCAAAGGAATTGCAACTAATATCATCAATGACTTGTACAAAGTCAAGGGGGATAAAAAAGAGAAACTAATTGAGAATTTGAGTAAAAAAGAGGTAGTTGCTATTATCGCATATTTACAAAGATTGGGTACTGACATTGAAGTAACTGAAAAACAATAAACTATGTTAAAGTATATCAAAAACCACATGACTTCCATTGATGGGATTGAAATATATCCCATTATTTCTCTTGTGATATTTACAGTTTTTTTTGGAATTATCATTTGGAAAGTATTTAGTCTAAGAAAATCAGAAATAAAAAAATTAGAAAACACACCTTTTGACTAAGTCAAAAACTATTAAAATAAATGAATATGAAAAATTTTAAAAACCACACTCGAGTAACGCTTTCTGTACTTGCATTGTTTTTTATTAGTAATTCAAGCTTCGCTGCCGTAACAAGCTCAAATCAATCTGGAGGATTATCCAACACCACTGTCTTCTATTTATTGATAGCACTTGCTATAATTCAAATTATTGGAGTATTATTTTTATCAAACTCAATTAAAGATTTGATCAAAAGTGATTTTTACAAAAAGAAAATTTTTGAACAAGAAAAGAAGAAAACAAATGGCAAAAACATAATCACAACATTGATTATTCTAATAGCATTGCCTTTTGCTTCATTTTCTTTATCTCCTGCTGAAACTTCGTCTGCAGTTTCAACATCAGATATTCCGCTTTCATGGGTGTGGTACATGGTGATAATTAACCTTATTCTTTTAGCAGTTGTTTTTTATGTAAGAAACTTATTCTATCAAATACTTAGGACAGTTAAGAAAAAGAAAGTAAAAGAAAGTAAAGGTGAAGAAGAGTTTGCCGCAGCCAAAATTGCTAAAATCCTTACCGATGTTGTACCTATTGAAAGAGAGCATGAAATAATGATGGATCATGAGTATGATGGTATTTATGAATTGGATAATAATTTACCACCATGGTGGGTATGGAGTTTTTATGTGTGTATTGCCTTCGCAATAGCCTACATCCTTAATTATCATGTTATTGGGTCAGGTGATTTACAAATTGCAGAATACAAAAAAGAAATTGAAAAAGGAGATCTTGAAGTAGCTGAATATCTGAAATCTCAAAAATTAAACGTGGATGAAAGTACTGTAGTCCTTTTGACCGAAAGTTCAGATTTATCAAGAGGAAAGGCAATATTTGATGAGAAATGTGTGGCTTGCCATGGAAAGCAAGGAGAAGGAGTAATAGGACCAAATTTAACTGATAATCATTGGTTAAATGGAGGTGATATTAAATCCGTATTTAAAATAATTAAGTATGGAAACAAAAATGGAATGCAATCCTGGAAGGATGAACTTAACCCGGTAGAAATGCAACAAGTTGCTTCCTTTATTAAAAGCATTAAAGGAACCGCTATTGGAATTGGTCAGGAACCTCAAGGAGAACTCTATGAGGAATCAGAAATTACAACCTCTGCTTCTGATAGCACAGCAAATGGTGATAATACATCAATATAAAAATAAGACATACTAAACCTTAATAATGGCTCAAATAAAACCATCCGACAACTTTAGGGACAAAATCTCAACGGTAGACGAGAAAGGAAAAAGAGTATGGGTTTTTGCAAAGAAACCTTTTGGGAAATGGTTCAATAAAAGACAAGTTGTTAGTTATAGTCTTCTATTATTTCTGTTCTCAGCTCCATTCATTACTATAAATGGTGAGCCATTATTAATGTTCAATATTATTGAGCGGAAGTTTGTAATCTTCGGAAAGATATTTTGGCCACAAGATTTCTACATATTCGCAATTGCCTCCCTTACTTTTTTAGTCTTCATTGTCCTTTTTACATTAGTATTTGGACGAATTTTCTGTGGATGGTTTTGTCCCCAGACAATCTTCATGGAGTTTGTTTTCAGAAGAATTGAATATTGGATTGAAGGAGATTGGACCCATCAAAAAAGATTAGAAAGACAACCTTGGAATAGAGAAAAAATAATTAAAAAATCTCTTAAACATTCCATCTTTTTTTTAATTGCATTTTTAGTAGCAAACATATTTTTATCCTACATTATTGGATACAAAGAACTCTTTAAAATCATTACAGATAATCCTTTAAATCATATTGGTGGACTTATCGCAATAGTAGTTTTTAGTTTTTTATTTTATGGAGTTTTTGCTTTTATGCGAGAGCAAGTGTGCACCACTATTTGTCCTTATGGAAGACTGCAAGGAGTGTTACTCGACCCAGATTCAATGGTTATTACATACGACTATGTAAGAGGAGAAAACAGGTCGAAATTCAGGAAAAACGAAGACCGAGCAGCTGAAGGAAAAGGGGATTGTATTGATTGTAACCAATGTGTAAATGTTTGTCCTACAGGGATTGACATCAGAAACGGAACACAATTGGAGTGTGTAAACTGTACAGCCTGTATTGATGCTTGTGATCACATTATGGAAAGCATTGAGAAACCAAAAGGTCTTATTCGGTATGCTTCTGATGCAAGTATCAAAACTGGAATTACATTTAAATTCAGTAAAAAAGCAAAAGCTTATACTGCTGTTTTAGTCATTCTTCTTGGAGTATTGACTACACTAATTATATCTCGTTCGGATTTTTCTTTAACCGTCCAAAGAACAGCAGGAAGCAAGCTATTCCATGAAATGGAAGACAATAAAATTGGGAATTTATACACCATGAATGTGTTAAACAAAACCAATTCTGAGATGCCTTTGGAATTTAAATTAATTGAAGGGGACGGAGAAATTAAAATTATATCAGACTCAAGGCTTCTTCCAAAACAAGGAAATTACAAATCCTCTTTTATCATAATGATGAATGAAGATAACATTGAAAACATAAAAACCTATTTTAAAATAGGGGTATATTCAAACGGAAAATTAATCGACAAAACTAATGTGACTTTTATCGGTCCAAGTTTTTAAAAAAAATCAAAGCTTATGAATTGGGGATGGAAAATCACAATATTTTTAACTTGTTTTATCACATTTATATTATCAATGGTTGTCTACTCGTTTTACACAACGAACGACTTGGTTGCAGAAGATTACTACAACCAAGAAATACATTACCAACAAAACATTGATGCTCAAAAAAACGCCTTACCTTTTGCAAAAGACGTTACTGTGAAAGGAGATTCAAAAGAAATACTGGTCTCTTTTCCTGAAAATTTTGATTTAGAAATAGAACAAGGAGATATTTCTTTTTACCGCCCCGACAATGCTAAATTAGATAAATCATTTGATTTAAAATTAACTCAAAACAACACCCAAAGTCTTAAAAAAACTGAAATAATCTCAGGGCAATATAAGGTAACCATTCAATTTATTTCGGGTGATAAAACCTATATAATCAAAAAAGATATCTGGGTATGATTTATTCGGGGTTCATCTTGGGACTTATTGGATCTCTTCATTGCGTTGGGATGTGTGGACCCATTGCTCTTATTATTCCTACGAGTAAAAACCCATTGCTTAAATTTGTTCAAATCATCACTTATAACTTCGGGAGAGTTCTCACCTACTCCATGTTTGGTTTAGTATTTGGTCTTCTTGGTGAAACATTACGATTAGCCGAAATTCAGCAATATGTCTCAATTGTGGTTGGTGTATTAATCATTCTGGTAGTTTTAGGGACTTTATTTTCTTATCATAAAGGAGCTAACAGAGCAAATAAAATTGTGACTTCTCTTTTCAATCCCATTAAAAAAAGATTGAGCAAACTGATTGGGAAAGAAAGAAAAAATCTACTTGGGATAGGAGTTCTCAATGGATTTTTACCCTGTGGATTAATTTATATCGCTTTATCCACCTCTTTAGCAGCCAATTCAATTGTCGAAAGTGTTGGATTTATGGCAGCCTTTGGAGCTGGAACTATTCCCGCTATGCTCTCTGTAATGTATTTCAGGAGCCTTATCAATAGTAAGGTAAACATAACTAAAGTAGTTCCTTACATGATGTTGATTGTTGGTTTTATGTTAGTAATAAGAGGAATGAACTTAGGAATTCCCTACCTCAGCCCTTCTGAACAAAAAAACGAACAAGGCATTGAAGTTTTAGGAGGTTGCTGCAGCGCTGATAAGCAGTTTGAAGAAGGAGATTAATACTTATAATTTCTCAACTCTTTTTCTTGTTTGATATAAATTGTTTTACCCTCTGAGCTTATTAATCCGTCTTTTTTGAACTCACTTAAAGTACGAATAACTGACTCTGTTGAAGTCCCTGCAATATTTGCTAAATCCTCTCTGGGTATCTTTAACCCTTTGGAGTACTCTTGACTGTATTTATCAAAATACTTTATCAGCCCATCTGCAACTCTTTTCTTTACAGAGTTATAAGCTAAACTCAACAATTCTTTTTCTTTCTCCACAACTTCTTTTGAGAGCATTTTTATAAACTCATTGGCAACTTCTCTTTTGTTTTTTACCTGAGAATTAAAATCATTTTTTGGAATTAATTCCAAATCTGTTTCTACAACAGCGATTGCAGAGTCAGAATATTCATCGTCTTTTAAAAGCGAATGGTACCCAAAAAAATCGTGTTCTTTATATAACCCAGTAATTAATTCTTTCCCGTCATCATTGGTTTTAAATGTCTTTATTTGACCTTTTTTTATGTAGTACAAATAGTTTGGCGATCCATTTTGCAGGTATATAAAATCTTTTGTCCTATATGTTTTTCCTTTTTTATTTTTAAAAAGTTCATGTTCTTGGTCAATCAAATCCAGACTAAAACTTGAGCCAACATGTTCCGGTTTTTGATTATCAAATAATTGCTTTACCTGATTGCTTTTATTTAATCTGCGTTCTACTGACTTTAATAAATCAATTTCTTCGAAAGGCTTTGTCAAATAGTCATCTGCTCCCAATTCCATTCCTTTTCTAAAATCCTGAGCATCAGATTTTGCAGTAAGAAAAATAAAAGGTATCGTAGAAGTTTTGGGATCAATACTTAAATAATAAAGCACATCATATCCATCCATTTCGGGCATCATTATATCACAGATGATCAAATCTGGCAAGTTTTCTTTGGCGCTGGAAACACCTAACTTTCCATTTTCGGCTCCTGTCACACTGTAACCCGCAAGCTCTAATAATTCAGTTGTGTTTTCCAACACATCCCTGTTATCTTCTATAACTAATATATTCATAACTACTTATAAATTAGGTATTTTAATCGAAACATTCGTTCCTAAATTTTCTTTACTTTGTATTTTTATTTCTCCTTTAAGAAAAGAAATATAACTACTTACTATATTCAATCCCAAGCCAGTACCTTGAAAATTTAATGCATTATTGGCTCTATAAAATCTTTCAAAAAGATGTTGTTGATCTCTTTCAGGAATTCCAATTCCTCGATCATCAATATTTAACACTATATTATTCTCATCTTTAGCAACACCAAACAATACGCTTTCTTCAGAATATTTTATTGCATTTGAAAGAATATTTACTAATACAGTCTTTAACATCTTTCTGTCAGTACTTACTTCATTATTGAAAGCAAGATTAATTACAACCTCCTGTTTCTCCTTTCTTAATCCTTCACACTCTTCAATAACCTCATGTATTAAATCGATAAGGTTAAATTCTGTGATTTCCAGCTCATTCGTATTTTCCTCAATTCGACTAACTGTAAGAGTGTCATCTAACATATTAGTTAAATTCTTAATGTTTTTTTTAACTTTTTGAAAATGGACTTTCTTTTTTTCTTCATTCCCTAATTCATCATACTTTTCGATGAGAGAAACAGACGAAAGTATGGTGCTCAATGGAGTTCTAAACTCATGAGATGCCATTGAAATAAATTGAGATTTCATCTCTCCCAATTCTTTTTCTTTGAGCAAGGATTGCTTCATTTTATCTTCAATTTTTTTGATTTTAGTCACATTATTTTCTACAATCAATAGTTGAGATACTGCTTTGTTTTCTTCGTACATCAACGGAACAGCATGAACTTCATAAACACTTCTTAATTTTTTAATTTCAAAATTTGCTACCTCTCCATTAAATACTCGGTGCAATTTCTCTTTTACTTCCTCTTTATTTTCTTCATTAAAAGAATCTAAATAACTTTTATTAAGCAGAAATTTTCCTTTAATTCCGTTTTTACTTAACTCTTCCCCTTCGGCAAAATTAAACTTAAGCTCTTTATCCAAGACACAAATAATTCCATTTGGGAATTTTTTGGCAATCAAACTATATAAAATCTGATTCTCTTTTAATTCCTTGGTTCTCAATTGAACTTTAATTTCTAATTCTGCATTCAAATCATGGATTTGAGTTTCTTGCTCTTTTCTTTTACTAATATCAGTAATCAATGCCATCACAAAGAACTCTCCTTCAATCGTCATGTGATTTAGACTAATTTCAACAGGAAGTTTATCTCCATTTTTTTTTAACCCAAATAAATCTCTTCCAGCTCCCATTTGTTTTCTTTCGGGTTTTTTGGAGTATCCATCTCGTAAATTTACATGTGATTTTTTAAGATTATTTGGAAGTAAAATTTCCATCTTATTCCCCAAAAGCTCCTCTCTTTCGTATCCAAAAAGAGTCAAAAGAGAATCATTTAGCATTCTTATTCTGCCCTCTCGGTCACAAACTAATATTCCTTCTGTTGAAGTTTCAAAAATAAGTTTATAGATGTCAATATGTGAAAATTTATTTTTTTCCATATAGCTTATATCATTCCTCTAGACTTCAATTCAAGGTATTTATTAATTGAATTCACCGAAAGGTCTTCAGGCTTGGAAAGTACCGATTGAATCCCGAATTTCCTTAGCTCCTGAACCATTCTCTTTTTCTCATTTGCAAATTTCTGTGCAAATGTTTTGAGATAAATATCACTCACATTATCGCATTTCATATTAGTTGCTTCTGTAATTTCAGTGTTTTCAAAAAAGATTACAACTACAAGATAACTTCTATTTAATCTTCGTAATATGGGTAGAGCTCTCTTTAAAGAATAAAAACTTTCAAAATTAATATACATCAGCAACAAGCTTCTTTGATTCACAGTTCGCTTAACACTCTGGTACATCAACTGATAATTAGCTTCGAGAAATTCGGTTTTTTGATTGTAAAGCACCTCCATTATTCTTTTGAGCTGGGTAGCGTTTCGCGTTGCTTTTAGTTGTGCTCCTATTTTATCAGAAAAAGTTATCAGTCCGGCTTTATCTCCTTTCTTAATGGCTATATTACTCATTACCAAGCTCGAGTTAATCGCATAATCAAGTAGTGTAAGCCCATCAAATGGCATTTTCATTGACCTGCTCTTATCAATCACACAATAAATTTGCTGAGATTTTTCCTCTTGGTATTGGTTTACCATCAACTTGTTTTTTCTACTGGTAGCTTTCCAATTTATATGCTTATAATTATCTCCATGAACATATTCTTTGATTTGTTCAAACTCATTGGTATTTCCTAACTTACGCATTCTTTTTACTCCTTGAGTCCTGGACGAAACATTAAATACTTGAAACTCATGTTTCCGCATTTGTAAAATAGATGGGTAGACTCCAACCTCAGCTGAAGACTCCACAACAAATTTCCTTTCTACTAACCCCAAAACACTGGACATAAAAACATTAATGTTTCCGAATCCATAAACCCCTCTTTCCATTGGCTTAATGGTGTATTTCACTTGTCTCGTACCGTTTGGAGACAGGGAGAACTTAAATGAATTATCTCTCATTTGAAGTTGATAAGGCAACTCATCAATTAATTCAACCTCCAACGGGATTGAATAAGTTGATGAAACCTCAAGTATAATATGGTTTTTATCTCCCAAACTTAATTGTTCGGACATAGTTCTTTCCACAGAAACCGTTTGTTTTTGAAAAAACAGAATCATTATATCAACCAGAATCAAAGCCATTAATATGAATAATGAAACTTTGAATATTGGGAACAGAAAATTTAATCCAAAACTAATTGCAAAGCCAATTGCAATAAGCATTAGTATAATAAACAATCTATTTTTAAGGTATAATGTTTTCATCTAACTATTACCTTGGAACTTCAATTTTGTGGATAATCTCCTCAATTACTGACTTAGAACTTAGACCTTCCATCTCAGCTTCAGGAGTTAAGATAATTCTGTGATTCAGCACATGATTAGCAACAGATTGAACATCATCAGGAGTTATGAAATCACGCCCTCGGATTGCTGCCATTGCTTTTGCTGCTTTTGCCATTGCAAGTGATGCTCTTGGCGATGCACCCAAATACAATTTCGCATGATTGCGTGTATTGTGCGTGATTTTTGCAATGTAATTGAGTAATTGGTCTTCTATTTTAATTTCAGTAACCAATTTTTGTATTTTCTTCAAATCGGCTTCACTAAATACTTTTGAAATCGAACTCAAATCAGGAGCCAAAGAGGTATTTTTATATCGATTTAATATTTCTTGTTCTTGTTCCAAAGTTGGGTAATCCAACACCACTTTAAACAAAAACCTATCTAATTGAGCCTCCGGAAGACTGTATGTTCCTTCTTGTTCCACTGGGTTTTGGGTGGCAATTATCAAAAATGGATATTCCATTTCGTATTTCACTCCTTCAAAAGTAACTTGTCTTTCTTCCATTACTTCAAACAGTGCAGCTTGAGTTTTTGCTGGGGCTCTGTTTACCTCATCAATCAAAATAATATTGGAGAAAATAGGACCTTTATTAAATGAAAACTCTGAAGTTTTCATATTGAATACTGAGGTTCCAAGAATATCTGAGGGCATTAAATCTGGGGTAAACTGAATTCGAGAAAAATCTGTATCCAACGATTTGGAAAGTACTTTTGCGGACAAGGTTTTTGCAATTCCTGGAACTCCTTCCAGTAAAATATGTCCGTTTGTGAAAATCCCTATCAGCAATAAATCAATCATTTCTTCCTGACCTATAATAAAATTTGCAGCTTGCTTGCGAGCTTCATTTACTTTCTCTCTTACAAAACCTAACTCCAAAGAGGATTCAAATTGAAAACTTTGATTTGGGACAGCTGGAATCTCTGTACTCATCATGTTTTCTGTAAGACTATCAGCAGTAGGAACAGAAAATGGTTCTGGCGGAGTAATTTCTTGTGGCTTAATACTACTTCCTTCAAACTTATTTTCATTCTCATTTTTTTGATTATCAGGTGTTAATCCTTGATTTCCCTCAGTGTTTGTATTTTCTTCCATGTGTCTTTATTTACAATTTTTATAAAAATATTCTATCTTCTTATGCAGTGCAATAAGATTATCCGTAGAGTATTCATATGATTTTTTTGCTTCGTTGAACTTACTAAATATTTCTGTTATTCTATTTTCTTCAATATCAGATTTTGCCGCCACTAATTCAATGAAGCTTTTATCAATATTATTGGTTGAAATATAGTATTTATCTTTTATAAAATGTACAAAACTTTGTTCATAGTGCTTTATGAATTTATAGTGTTTGTTTTGTTTTAAATAGAGTAAACTAACTGTTTCTACAAACTCAAGTGAGCTATTTTCATTTGGTTCTAAAGTGGGTATTATTCTCTGCCTTCTTTTAATTTTAAAAGCAATATACAACAACAACCCGAACAACAATACAAGATAAGAATGTCTCAAGTATTTATCTTTCAAAATCAATTGAATAGGGCTCTCTCTATCCATTGAATCAGGTTCCTTTGTTTTTTTATTATTCCATTTTTCAGTATGCCTGTGCCATATATAATTTCCTTTTGGCAAATGGGAAAATACTCTTTGAGAATAATCAAATCCATCCTCAGTAAACATAGATTCATTATAAAAAGCTTGAGGGACAGTATGCAAATAAAAATATCCATCTCCATATGGAAATTTGATGAAATTTGGATTGTCGTAATAAGTTTCTACTCCAAGGGTGGCTATTTTATCTGTATTCATAAAGAAATCGGATAACTCAAAGTAATTCCAATATCTAAATTCTGCTAAATTATGATTGTATTTTTTAAGTAAATAAGGCAGGTACATTTTAATTTTGGGGTTAGTAAAATCTAAACTCGCCCCTTCTGAGTATACATTATTAGTTAAATCGGAATAGGTAATTCTACTCGTAAAAACATAGTCAAAATACTCGACAGAAATCATTGCATGATTTCCTTTGTTTACGAATTCAAAAAGAGTATCAATTGATTTTGGGGATAAATCTATATCCCTGTCAATTAACAAATATACGTTGGGTTTACCCCTATTAGTTTTTGTAGACAAATTATCCTCAAGCCCGTCTCTTACAAACCGAATAGAATCTACTTTTGGATATTCTTTTACTAATTGGTACAATATGTTAAGCCCATCAGCACTTAGCATTTGGTTATAGAGCTCTTTGGAAGTGTCTTTTTTCTCAACTTTTTTCTCCTCATCGGACGAAAACAAAAAATAGCACAATACCACTAACAGCAAAACTGCTAAGGAAAGTATACCTATTTTAGTTTTCTTAGTCATCTATTTATCAAGTATTTCTACTAATTTTTTAAATCTTGGTTCTAATAATTTATATTCTTCCAAAGAAACTTCTCTTTCTCCATACCAAACAATTTCATAAACCGAAACACAAGACTCAAACTGAGATTCAAGAGGGTTTCCTCTCATCTCGATAAGATAACTGAAGTTGGTTTTTTCTTTTTCCCATTCAATCAGGTCTTTTTTAATTAACCCTCTGATTGTAAATATGAAATAAATACGAATTGCTTCTCGATAGTCCTTTTTTGCAAGAGCTTCTTCTAATCTCAATTCAAGCTCCGATTTTGGAATTGCAGTAGGAATTATACCCTCTATATCTCCATGAATTTTCTTTTTTCCTTGATCATTGGCAGCTTTAAAAAACAAAAAGAAAATCAAGGTTGCTAATCCTAATATTGCCAACACCATAATAAAGTTTGACCAAAATGGCGAAATATTCATCGAGGGCATATTAATCGGGTCTCTTTGGCGAGATTGGACTTTTTTCTTGGGCAATCTTTTTACTCTTTTTTTGTTTTTTTCTTTCCAATATTTTCTAAATCCTTCTTGAGATTGTCTGTAGGGATTATCCGACTCTTCAATTTCAGTCACTCCTTCATATTGTTCACCAGAAAACTGATCGATTATATTCTGCCGAATTCCTTCCCATTTTTCTCTGTCAAATTCAGTTGTTTTTTGGTCATATTCAATAAAATCCTGATAAGATTGGGTTTGTTTATAGACATTTTCAAAACCTTCGTCTTGAAATTCTTCAACAGAATATTGAGCATGAGATGCCATTAGAAAAAACAATCCTGTTAAGGATAAAGCTATGTTTTTTATCAAACTACCCATTCCTTCCCTCGTATACTTTACTTCGTGTTCCGAATGATTTTATTCTCTCATTTAACCCAATGGCTTCTTGTTTATCCTTAATACTCAAAAATTGAAAACTAAAAGCTGCAATCAATAAGGGTAACAAAAACTGAATCAATAAAAGAATACAAAATGCTGAAATAAAATTCTTTATTGTTAAAAAATTATCAAAAACTGTGATTGTATGCCAATTAACAATCTCATCAATAATTGCTGTTTTCAAATCCAATCCAGGAATCATAGGATTATGATACGACCAAGAAAACAGATAGGCCAATCCAGTCATTATAAGAAAAGTAATAAAAGTTAACCCCCAATCTTTTGAACCATATCCCATACCTTTTCCTATTCCTTTTCCGAATGAATATTCATTGGAAATAGCTGGATAAAACACAAGAACTACAAATGGACATAAAAACACCGCTAACCAAACAAAACCAGTTGGCACATAAAACATAAAGGCGTAAATAGCGGCAATTATTGGGATAGCTTTTAAGAAATAAGGTCCTATTTCTTTAAACCATTTCTTCATGTAATTTCCTGTGTCTTCTTTACCAATTGAAGAGATACAATGAACAACTGTAGCAATATTAAGCGAGAAGAAAATGACATTAGCCACAAATCCAATCCATGAAAAAGTGGTTTGGGTTGACAACGCCAAGCCTGCAACTTCAGGAACTTCAAGCAAATAATCCGCATAAGGTGAAAAATTAAATAATACCCCTAAATAAACAAGAATCAAAGGAGCAATAATCAACAATATTGGTTTACTAAACTTCGATATATACAGCTTATAAAACCTAAAAGAATCATAGAAAATATTTCCTAAATCTCGTATTGCATGTTTCTTAAGTGGCTTATATTCAATATGAACTGGTTTTTCTTCTATTACAGTATCTTTTGCTTCTTTCCTCCCAACTCTAATAGGATAGTAAACAAAATAAAAGAGTATAAAAGCTAAAGACGACAGTATAATGAACCATTTCAACGCAGCAGGCATTTCGGTATGCCGAGTTACATAACCTTCAAGAAAACCTGCCACAATAAATATTGGAACTGTACCTAACATTATGTTTATCCCTCTCCTTGCATGAATTTGAAGCGATTGTGTTCTGGTCAAAGTTTTGGGAAATAACAATCCATTACCCATCACTATTCCTGCTGCTCCCGCAATAATAATTGCTGAAATTTCAAGTGTTCCATGAATCCAAATAGTAAGAAAAGAGGTAAGAAACAATCCTTTGGTATAGAAAAAATGCTGAAAAGCTCCTAACATAAATCCATTACGGAGCAGCATAAACACAGAACCCACTGAAAAGAAAGCCCCTAATATAAAAGTAAAGAATGCAACTTGAATGTTATTAATGGTAATCATCATAAACATACTTCCTTCATCCATTTGCTTATACACAGCCATTGGATCTTGTTTATTGATATTAGCCTCGGTCATATCCACATAATCATTTCCGAGAATAACTCTTGAAAAATCCGGGTCAATATAAGAGGACACAGCCCCAATCAAAACCGCAACTGCAAAAAACAAGAAGGAAATTAGTAGTTGTTTTCGGCTTCTGTAGAGTTCTAAAGGCAATGTTTTAACGAAAAACATTCTTAAACCTAATAGTCTTGGCACCAAAAAAAAGATTCCTGATGATAATATCCAAAACAAAGTCAACATTCCGCCATGATAACTATCAAAGTTTCTAAAAATTAAAAAAGCAAAAAAAACGGATAAACTAATTGATATAGTGGTTGAGGCAATACTTACATTATTACTAACCATTTTTCTTCTCTTCCTTTTATTAAAGGAAATAAATATTTGTTGAGCCAAATAATTAAGATAAACCCTTACAGATCGCTTTGGATAAAAAGTCTTAGCATAAGATAAATCTTCAGTAAGCTCGATAAACAACTCACTTAATTTATCTGGATCCTTGCTTTTTCCTTTAGAAAGCTTTTCAAATTCATGCCATTTCTGCTTGTTTTTTTCTATAAAATCCGTTTCTTTCATTGATGGCTTTTGGCTTTCTTTTTTGAGAATTTAAATTTAAAAAAATAATGTTTCAAAAACGATAAAAGATTCAGACAAAATCAAGTATAATTTCAAGGAAAAACTTTTAAACAAATACTTGTGTAAACTGATTGATATTTTCTATATTTGCAGTCTTAAACCAGAAAGGTAACACATTTAGAAGATGAATTTAGATAAAGAATTAAAAAAAGAAGCGTTTAAAACCTACGGAGGTTCTGAAACAAACACAGGTTCAGCAGAAGCACAGATTGCACTTTTCACTGAAAAAATTGCTCACTTAACAGAGTATTTGAAATCAAACAAAAAAGACTACAATACTCAAAGATCTCTTGTTCTTATGGTAGGAAAGAGAAGAAAATTACTAAGATACGTAAGAAACAAAGATATTGTAGCTTATAGAGAGCTAATCGCAAAAGTTGGAATAAGAGATACATTTAAATAAATGTTGATTCATACCCAACGAATATCATAACACATTTTTTAATAAGGCAACCCTTTATAGCGGTTGCCTTATTTGTTTCCCATCCTAGCCTTCCCAATGGGAAGGAACTCCAAATTCTCTACATACTTTATCAAGAGAATGTTTCTTCCCTTTGGGAAGATTAAGATGGGATAAAACGAGAATCATAAAACTGACCACAAGGGTCAAAAGGTAAGATGAGAATCTTTTTTCACTCCTCTTATTTGCACGAAACGAGAAAAAAAATAAAAAAAGTAACAATGAACATTATTACAAAAACAATGAATCTACCAGACGGTAGAGAAATTACAATTCAAACAGGAAAACTTGCAAAACAATCAGATGGAGCAGTTGAAGTAAGAATTGGAAACACGGTATTATTAGCTACAGCGGTTGCTGCTAAAGAAGCAAAGCCAGGAGTAGATTTTATGCCACTTACAATTGATTATAGAGAAAAATATGCTGCTGCAGGAAAATTCCCAGGAGGATTTTTCAAAAGAGAAGCAAGACCTTCTGAATACGAAATCTTAACAATGAGATTAGTAGACAGAGCGCTTAGACCTCTTTTTCCAGAAGATTTTCATGCAGACACGCAAGTAATGATACAATTATTATCTGCTGACGAAAACATGGCAGATTCTTTAGCTTGTTTTGCAGCATCTGCTGCCTTAGCTTGTTCTGATATCCCTTTCGAAACTCCAGTTTCTGAAGTAAGAATATCAAGAGTAAACGGAGAATTCGTTATCAACCCAACTTATGAGCAAAACGCTATAGCTGATATGGACATGGTAATTGCTGGAACAAAAGACAGCATTATGATGGTGGAAGGTGAAATGAAAGAAATTTCTGAAGCTGAAATGATTGAC